>URWC01000025.1 GCA_900551555.1 uncultured Collinsella sp.
GGAGTGGGTTTTGCCAGCGCGCCGCGGGGCACCCGGGGACCGCAGGGACGGGAGCAGCTATACTACTCTCAGTAGTTAAGGGTCGCGGATTCGCCGCGTCACCGCTCTCAACAGGAGGTCTTTGTTTATGGCAGATCAGAAGCCGGTTGTCGGGATCATCATGGGCTCCAAGTCCGATCTGGGCGTTATGGAAGGTTGCACCGCCGAGCTCGAGGCGCTGGGCGTGCCCTATGAGCTCGTCATTGCGAGCGCGCACCGCACGCCGGCGAAGGTCCACGAGTGGGCTTCGACTGCTGCCGATCGCGGCATCAAGGTGATTATCGCCGCCGCTGGTAAGGCTGCTCACCTGGGCGGTGTCGTGGCAGCGTTTACGCCGCTGCCGGTTATCGGCGTGCCTATGAAGACGAGTGACCTGGGCGGCATGGACTCGCTGCTGTCGATGGTGCAGATGCCCTCCGGCGTGCCCGTTGCCTGCGTCGCCATCAACGGTGCCAAGAATGCCGCCATCTACGCCACGCAGATCCTGGGCGCCTGCGACCCCGAGTATCGCAAGGTTATCGAGAAGATGAAGCAGGAGATGGCTGACGCCTAGCCGCTCTGCCGTTTCACCGCAGTATAAGGAGAGCCATGTCCGACTATCAGGGAAAACGTTTTTCGGCTTCTCAGATTCCCGATCCGTCGAAGCCGGGTGCTGCCCATGCGCCGCAGCAGGGCCGGACATCCTCTCCTCAGCAACCACGTGCACCGCGCCCTGTGACACCGGCGAAGCACCGCCGCCCGGATACGCCGGCCGCGTATCGCCCCTCGTCATACAGCACGGCTAAGAAGCCGCCCCGGTCTTCGTCGCATGCCGCACCGTCGGATTACGCCGAGCCGCCACGCAAGAAGCGCCGCTCCGTCATCCCCATCCTGCTCATCATCATTGGCATCGGCTTGATTGTTGCCGCCGCTGCCATCTTTATCAATGCGCAGATTGGCTACAAGCAGGCGAGCGAGTCGTATCAAAAGATCGAAAAGCAATATGTGAGCGACAAGGACGCCAGCGGCGTTCCGATTATCGACTTTGATGCGCTTGCTCAGACAAACCCCGAGGTCGTGGGCTGGATTTACGCACCGGGTACCAATATCAACTACCCCGTGGTGCAGACCAACAACAACTCCAAGTACCTCAATACGCTGTTTGATGGCACATCTAATGCGTCCGGCGCTATCTTCTTGGATAGCGACGATACCGCGCCGGGCATGGTCGACCAGCAGACTACGATCTACGGTCACCACATGAACGATGGGTCGATGTTCAATGTGATTTCGGATACGACCGATCAGGCGACGTTCGACAGTATTGAGTACGTGTACTACATTACGCGCGATGCAACGTATAAGCTGCGTCCGCTGGCGACCAAGGTCGTTGAGGACACGTACTCCAAGGCGCGTATGCCCAACTTTGAGGGCGACGACGGGCTGACGAATTATCTGTCCGAGATGCTTGACGGTGCCTCTGCTGTGGCGAGCGACGCGAGCGATCGTGCAGCTTCGGCAACCAAGGTCGTAACGCTTGTGACCTGCCGTTCGCTCTCGCTGAGCAACACGCGTGCCGTCATGGTGCTCACGCCGGTCGAGGAATAAAGCAGCTGCTTGAACAATCAAAAGGGGAGAAATAATGCTCGAGAGTGGCAAATCGATGCCTTCGGTTGATGCTTGGCTGCGCGAGGCCAAGGCCGATGCTTCGGCGTCCGGGTGCGGTATGTATCTGACACATAACGGCGTGGTGCGCGCGACGCCTAAGTCCGAGGTACGCGGGGTCGCGACCGACGGCGTGGCGCCCGGACATAAGGTGGGCGGTATGGTGTTCGGCTTCGACGCCGCGAAAGTTCAGTCGGCCATCGAGGCAACGCGTGCGATGCCGGGCATCGGCTATGTGCGCGTGTGGCTGGCAAGCGGCGAGCTTGCCGTGGGCGACGACATCATGCTCGTGCTCATCGGCGGGGACATTCGCCCGCACGTGGTCGATGCGCTGCAGGCGCTCGTTGGCACCATCAAGAATGAATGCGTGAGTGAGGTCGAGCGCGAGGCATAGGCTTCGCGTCGATAGAAGGCTCGTCTACAAAAATGCCCGCCGGTACGTGTGATACCGGCGGGCATGTTGCGTTTTGGGTGCGCTGGACGCTACACGCGCGTCGCGTCCTTGGGGCTCATGGTCATGCTCTGGAAGCGGTTCTCCATGTATTCGTTATCGAAGTACTTGCCATAGAACTGCGCGACGGGAATATCCGGCTCCGTGCCGTTGACGCGCTGGTACCAATAGTCAAGCGACTGCAACGTCATAACACCGTCGACTAGCATGATGATGGTGAAGATGACGGTTGCCGAGTAGCGGCTCTTCCACGGAATCATGTTGATGAGCTTAAGCAGCCTCGGCAGCAGCAGCTTGATCCAGATGAGGCCACCCAGGCCCCAAAGGCAGGCGAAGCCCGTGCAAGTGCGACCGCCCGTAAGGACGGCGAGCGGATCGGGCATGCCAAAGAGTTTCATATGCGAGTAGCTCCACGAGACCACGCCAAACGAGGTCTGCATAAACCAGCCAACGAACACCTCAAAGCTGGCGCCAAGCAGGGCACTCACCAGGAAAATGATGATGGGGTTCTTTTTATAGAAACGGTTGAGCACCATGGTCATGAGCACGGCGCCAAAGCCGTAGATGGGGCTGAAGGGGCCAAACAGCATGCCGGCGCGATCCTGGTAGACGCCGGGGTCGTCGACCGTCATGTGCCAGATGTCCTCGGCGATCAGACCGAGTATGCAGCAGACAAAGAACACCCAGAACAGGTTGAAGTAGTTGAGCTTGATGTAGCCCTCGCCGGTTTCGTCGCGACCGAGCATGCCCTCGGCTGCGGCGTCGCGGTCGAGCATCTCCTGCAGGCGGCGCTGAAGCTCGCGCTCCTGGCGCAGCGTGGGGTCGACGGTTGCCGAAAGTGCAACGAGGATGACGAGCTGGATCGCGGGGCGCAGCAAGAAGGGCCCGATGCCCTGGAGCATCACGTCGACCAAAAGCTCGATGACGGTAAATGCGATGAGGATGTAGGACAGACGGGCGGCATTGCGGCGCTGGTTTTTGATGAGGTCCAGACCAAAGATGATCAAAATGACCGCACTGGCCGCCGAGAGCATGATGCCGGCGACGATGAGTCCGACCGCGAGCAGCATGTTGTCGCCGAGCTTTTCGGCGGCGTTGCCGTTAATGAGTGCGGTGATGACCTGCCACATAAAGGCGCCGACCGATGGGAGCGTGCCCACGCCGGACAGGATGCACAGGACGGCGTACACCTTAATGATGAGTGGGATCTTCTTGACCTCTGTGGCGCTGGGGACACTGGGGTCGAGTTGGTTTTGATCCATACCTAGCCTTTCTCGTCTTGTTGTAGGTTACAAGGATACGCCGCCGACCAGCCAAAAGACAGGACGAACGTCCCAATTGCAACTTTGTAATCCTCAACGGTGGACGCGGCGGCCACCTGGGGGCCTGGGCGCTTGCGCTGGACAGGCCAATAAAATGTTTGGTCACAAAACGGATTATTAGCTCGGTGGGCTTTTAAAAAGCGCTGCTCATGCACTGGGGAGCGCGTCATACCGTGCGTATAATAAGGCGGGTAACGCCAAAATACGAGGCTCTGAGGGGATGCCATGTCTCAAGAAACCATCCGCGCGGCCGAGCGTGCCGCGGGACAGGTGAACACCATGTCGACGTATGATCCGGACTCCGACCAGCTGCATGAGGAATGTGGCGTCTTCGGCGTATGGGCGCCCGATCGCGACGTGGCTCGACTGACGTACTTTGGCCTGCGTGCGCTGCAGCACCGCGGCCAGGAATCGGCGGGAATCGCCGTGGGCGACGGCGGCACGGTTATGGTTCGCAAGGACCTGGGCCTGCTCGACCGCGTGTTCTCAAACGCCGACCTGTCGACGCTCTCCGGCCAGCTGGCCGTGGGCCATGTGCGCTACGGCACCGCCGGCGCCAAGAGCTGGGAAGCCTCGCAGCCGCACCTTTCTACCATCAATAACGTCATCATCGCGCTTGCGCACAACGGCACCCTCGTCAACACCGACGAGCTGCGCCGCCAGCTGATCGAGCTCGGCGTGCCGTTCCTCTCCAACTCGGATTCCGAGGTCGCGACCAAGCTCATCGGCTACTTTACCCAGCGTACGGGCCATCTGCGCGAGGGCATTCGCAAGACTATGGAGCTCGTGCGCGGCGGCTACGCCATGACTCTCATCAACGAGCAGGCGCTCTACGCCTTCCGCGATCCGCATGGCATTCGCCCGCTCGTACTGGGCAAGCTGGTCGACGAGGGTCTGGATCAGGCCGACGCCGCGTCCGTTTCGCAGCTGCCGTCGCAGGACGACGCGGCGACGGTCGACGCTGCCACCCATGTCACCCGCGCCGGCGGCTGGGTCGTTGCCTCCGAGACCTGCGCGCTCGACATCGTGGGCGCCGAGTATGTGCGCGACGTCCGTCCCGGCGAGATCTTGCGCATCAGCGCCGAGGGCCTCGTGTCCGAGCAGGGCGTGCCCGCCGCCGAAGAGCCTGCCAACTGCATCTTTGAGCAGGTCTACTTTGCCCGTCCCGACTCCATCATGAACGGCAAGAGCGTCTACGCCTGCCGCTACGACATGGGTCGTCAGCTGGCGCACGAGGAGCCCGTCGAGGCCGACCTGGTTATCGGCGTGCCCGACTCCGGCCTGCCGCCCGCGGAGGGTTATTCGCACGAGAGCGGCATTCCCTTTGGCGAGGGCCTCATCAAGAACCGCTACGTGGGCCGTACGTTTATCGAGCCCACGCAGGAGCTGCGCGCCATGGGCGTGCGCATGAAGCTCAACCCGCTGCGCGACAACATCGAGGGCAAGCGCCTGGTCGTCATCGACGACTCCATCGTGCGCGGTACCACCATGGTGCAGCTCGTCAAGATGCTGCGTAACGCCGGTGCCAAGGAGATCCATATTCGCATCAACTCACCCGAGGTCATCTGGCCGTGCTTCTACGGCATCGATACCGACGTGCAGTCGCAGCTCATTAGCGCCAACAAGACGGTCGATGAGATTTGCGAGTACATTGGCGCCGATTCGCTGGCCTTCCTTTCGGTCGAGGGCCTGCTGAAGGTCATGCCCAAGGGCGGTTACTGCGATGCGTGCTTTACCGGCCGCTATCCCGTGGCGATTCCCGAGAGCTTTGGCCGCGACAAGTTCATGGAGGGCTTTAAGCCCCGCAACCTGGACAAGCCGCTGCACTTTGACGACGACGCCGTGGTCGAGAAATACGACGACCGCAGCTGGGAAGAGGAGCACGGCGAAGCATAAAACCTGCCAAAAAGGGATAGGTTTATTTTGGTAGGTTTTACCTGCTGTTTTGTTGATATGACGGCGTGTGCTGTTGTTGCATGCGCCGAAATGAACGCAACTATGAGTACCGTTTGCCGCCCGCGTGGCGAACGGTAGTGGGAGAGGAAGGCTCAGATGAGCGACAGCAAGCATGTGACGTATGAGGATGCCGGCGTCGATACCGCCGAGGGCGGCCGCGCCGTCGACGCGATCAAGCAGATGGTCAAGGACACCAACCGCCCCGAGGTTATCGGCGGCATCGGTGGCTTTGGTGGCCTGTTCTCGGCTGCCGCGCTTAAGGATATGGAAGACCCGATCCTGATCAGCGGCACCGACGGCGTGGGCACCAAGCTCGTGCTCGCCCAGATCATGGACCGTCACGAGACGGTGGGCCAGGACCTGGTCGCCATGTGCGTCAACGACATTTTGGCCTCGGGCGCCGAGCCGCTGTTCTTCCTGGACTACGTTGCCATCGGCCATATTGAGGCCGAGCACATGGCAAAGATCATCAAGGGCGTGGCCGACGGCTGCAAGCTCGCGGGCTGCGCGCTCGTGGGCGGCGAGATGGCCGAGCACCCGGGCGTCATGGCCCCGGCCGACTACGACCTCGCCGGCTTTACCGTGGGCGTCGTCGATCGTCCCAAGATGCTCGATCCCGCGAACGTCCGCCCCGGCGACGTGATCTTGGGCCTGCCCTCCACCGGCGTGCACTCCAACGGCTTCTCCCTCGTGCGCAAGGCCCTGTTCGAGCAGGCCGGCTATACCGTCGACACCGTGCTCCCCGAACTCGGCGGAGCCAAGCTCGGCGACGTGCTGCTCACCCCGACCAAGATCTACGTCAAGACACTCAAGCCCCTGTTCAAGGCAGGCGTCGTCAAGGGCGTCGCCCACATCACCGGCGGCGGCATCACCGAGAACCTCAACCGCGCGCTTGCCGACGACGTCGACGCCGTGGTCACCCGCAACGGCGCCGAGATGGGCTGGGACGTTCCGCCCGTCATCACCTACGTGTCGCGCCAGGCCGAGCTCGCGCCCAACGAGGCGTGCAAGACCTTCAACATGGGTGTTGGCTTGTGCCTGATCGTTGCCCCCGAGGACGAGGCCGCTGTGACCGAGGCTCTGGTCGCGCTCGGCGAGAAGCCGTTCCGCGTGGGCGAGTGCGTCGAGGGTTCCGGTAAGGTCGTGTACTCCGATGAGCGCTAACGAGCAGATGACTGCCGCCGAGGGCCTGACCTGGGATCCCTACACCCGTCCGACCGGCACCGATACGGCCGAGCCGCTCAAAATTGGCGTGCTTATTAGCGGTTCTGGCACCAACCTGCAGGCGCTGATCGACCTGATCGCCGCCGGCAAGCTTAACGCTTCGATTGAGCTTGTAGTATCGAGCCGTCCTTCGGCCAAGGGCTTGCAGCGTGCCGAGCGCGCGGGTATCCAGACGCTCACGCTGTCCAAGGATGTCTATGCCGATCCCATCGCTGCCGACGAGATCATCGCGCACGAACTGCTCGAGCGCGGATGCGAATACGTGGTCATGGCCGGTTATATGCGCATGGTGCACACGCCATTGCTGGCGGCGTTTCCCAATCGCGTGGTCAACCTGCACCCGGCGCTGCTGCCGAGCTTTACCGGTGCCCACGCGATCGACGATGCGTTTGCTCGCGGCGTCAAGGTGACTGGCGTGACCGTGCACTTTGCCAATGAGATTTACGACAACGGCCCCATCATCGCCCAGCGCGCGCTGGCTGTTGAGGAGGGTTGGGACGTCGACACGCTCGAGGAGCATATCCACGCGATCGAGCACGTGCTGTATCCCGAGGTCGTGCAGATGCTCGCCGACGGTCGCGTCCACGTGCTGGAGAGCGGCAAGGTCGCAATTGATGCGCCTCGCGGCTAGTGGCGCACAGTACAATTTAGCCGAGTAGTCAGGGTGGTCATTGGCGCCAAGGCGCGAGTGACCACCTTTTGTTTTAGGTGGTCATCGGGGACGTTCTTAAATGACTGGCCATTCAAGAACGTTGCAGGTGACTAGGTGAGAGAGGTGGGCCCATGGCGGATAACGAAGCGCTTTTTACGCCTGAGCTGGTGTTTTTTGATTGGGAGTGTGCGTCGCCGGATGAGGTGTTTGCGCGGCTCGAGGGCGAGCTTGCTCCGCGCGGCTATATTGCGCCCGGTTGGCTCGACGCCGTCCGCACGCGCGAGGATGCCTATCCCACTGGTCTTGCCATGCCGGCGGCAAATATCGCCATCCCGCATACCGACTCCGGCTTTGTGGCCAAGCCCTATATCGCGGTGGTAAAGCCCGCCGCGCCCGTGACGTTTAACGCGATGGCGGGCATGGGTGCCCCGGTGCCGGCGCAGATCATCATCAATCTGGGCATTGCCGAGCCGGGCGGCCAGGTCGAGGCGCTGCAGGCGCTCATGAATATCTTTATGGATGCCGACGCCGCAGCCGATGTGCTCGGCCAGACCACACCCCAGGGCATGGTCGACGCCATCCGCCGCCACTTCTAAGGTAGGGCTAAGCCGGCAGCCGGGGACGTCCCCTTTGCACCAAAATGGTGCAGATTAACCTGTCCCCAATGCACCAACCGTGTCGTGGGGGCTGCGTTGTGACACAATGGCGTTTGTTCGATTCGTTTTGCGAAAGGCCAAATATGGCAAACAAGAAAAAGAACCCCGAGGCCGCGCCGACACCCGAGCAGCAGGCTCGTGCCGCCTCCAGCTCTCGTAAGAAGCAGCGTAAGATCTACGTGTCCAAGACCGTCAAGATCGTTTTGGTGGTCATCGGCGTGCTGGCGATGCTGCTTTCCGTCTCGGCGATGGCGTGCTCCGGCCTGATGTCGCAGACCGAGGACACCGGTACGGGCTACAAGCTGACCGGCGGCGTGGCTGCCACCATCAACGGCACCAACCTCACCGAGGACACCGTGACCAAGCAGATCATGAGCATGCGCACGTCCTACGGCTACACCAAGGACGAGGACTGGGCACAGTACCTGGTCGACAACGATCTTACGCCCAAGAAGTACCGCAAGCAGCTCATCGATTCCTATACGCAGCAGATTCTGCTTCAGCAGGCACAGAAGGAAAACGGCGTGACCGTCTCGGACGAGGAAGTCGAGAAGGCTTGGAAGGACGCATGCAAGAGCGCGGGCGGCGCCAAGACCTTTAAGGAGACCCTCAAGACCTACGGCTACACCGAGGACACCTACAAGGATTCGCTCAAGGAGAGTCTGGCGCAGCAGAAGCTCAAGGACGCCGTGGCACCCACCAGCAAGCCCAAGGACAGCGAGATTGTCGATTACATCAACGAGAACCTGTCCAGTTACAACGACGCCCGTCGTTCGTCGAACATCCTGATCAAGGTCGATTCCGATGCGTCCGACGAGGACAAGGCTGCCGCCAAGGCCAAGGCGCAGGAGTGCCTGGACAAGATCAACTCCGGCGAGCTGAGCTTTGAGGACGCCGTGGAGCAGTACTCCGAGGACGCCGGTTCCAAGGAGAAGAAGGGCGACGTGGGCTGGGACAAGCTCACCACCTTCGTCGACAGCTACCAGACGGCGCTCGAGGGCCTCAACAAGGGCGACGTGAGCGATGTGGTCGAGTCGACGTACGGCTACCACATCATCAAGTGCACCGACTACTTCCACGTCGATAACCAGGTTGATGACATCAAGCAGGTGCCCAAGGCCATTAAGAAGTATGTCTCCAACGTGGTGAAGACGCAGGCGGCCAGCACCGCATACAGCGAGTGGCTGGAGCAGTATAAGAAGGACGCCGACATCACCGTTAACCCCATGCCCAAGGACGTGCCGTATAACGTCAGTCTGAAGGGCGTCACCAAGAGTTCGACCGACGATTCGTCGACGACTGAGTAATCATGGGGCGGTGCTCGCGTGAGTGCCGCCCACGCTATTGAGGAGGATTTGCAGATGACCAACGAAGAGCTGCAGAAGGAAATGATCGCGGCCATGAAGGCCAAGGACAAGGTCCGCCTGTCCATCATTCGCCAGGTTAAGGCCGAGGTGAAGAACATCGAGGTCAACGAGCGCCGCGATGTGACCGAGGAAGACGTCAACAGCATGATCAAGCGTCTGATTAAGCAGACGAGCGAGACACTGGAGATGTCCATTAAGGCCGGCACCGACCAGGAGCGTACCGACAACCTGACTGAGCAGGTCAAGATTCTGGAGAGCCTGCTGCCCGCGCAGGTTTCGGGCGAGGAGCTCGAGGCCCTGATCGAGCAGGTTATCGCCGAGCTGGGTGCGACCTCCAAAAAGCAGATGGGCCAGGTCATGGGGGCACTCGGCAAGGCCACCGGCGGCAACTTCGATAAGCCGGCCGCGGCAAAGATCGTCGGAGCAAAGCTGGCTTAAGGGCTGGCCGACACATAGCCGATGCTGAGGGGCGTGACCATCGCGGTCGCGCCCCTTTTTGCTGGGCTGGGCACTCATTGGGGACAGACTTAAATGAGTACCCAATGAGCGGGCACTCATTTAAGTCTGTCCCCAATGAGTGGGTGGAAGATTGCGGGTTCTTTACGGGAATGTAGTGTGGGCTGCGGAAACGTGATTCTTTCCGTACAATAGTTCAACTCGTGTAAACGCAGGGAAGGGACATTCATGGCAGACATGATCGAGATCAAGCATCTCAACAAGTACTTTGGCGACCTGCATGTGCTCAAAGATATCAATCTCACCGTCAAACGCGGCGAGAAGCTCGTTATGATCGGGCCCTCCGGTTCAGGTAAGTCGACGCTCATCCGCTGCGTCGATTATCTTGAGGAGCCCACTTCGGGCGAAGTCATCATCGACGGCACGCCGCTCACCAAAAAGAATCACCTGGAAATGGCTCGCAAGTACAGCTCCATGGTGTTTCAGCAGTTCAACCTGTATCCCAATATGACGGTGCTTGGCAACCTGACGCTTGCACCCATCAAGCTGCAAAAGAAGAGCAAGGAAGAGGCGACCCAGATCGCCATCGCCGCGCTCAAGCGCGTCGGCATGGCGCATAAGGCTGGCGAGTATCCGCAAAACCTCTCGGGTGGTCAGCAGCAGCGCATCGCCATCGCTCGCGCCCTGTGCACCAAGCAGCCCATCATCCTGTTTGACGAGCCAACCTCGGCACTCGACCCCGAGATGGTCCAGGAGGTCCTGGACGTTATGATCGAGCTCGCGCAGGAGGACATTACCATGATCTGCGTGACGCACGAGATGGGCTTTGCGCGCCAGGTGGCCGACCGCGTCATCTTTATGGAGGACGGCCGCATCCTGGAGGAGGGTACCCCCGAGCACTTCTTCGATAACCCCGAGAACCCGCGCTGCCGCGAGTTCCTGTCCAAGATTCTGCACTAGGCGCGGGTGATGGACATGACGGATATGACGAGGGCGGCTGTATCGCGCCGTCACTTTTTGCAGCTGGCGGGGGCCGGCATGCTCGCATTGACGGGCACCGCGCTCACCGGCTGCGGCAACTCCACCAGCGGCGAGGGCTCCGATAAGGGTTCCAAGCTCGCGGCCATCAAGTCGCGCGGCCACCTGAACGCCGGCGTCAAGAAGGACGTTCCCGGCTACGGCTATTACGATACCGCCAAGGGCCGCTTTGAGGGCATGGAGGTCGACCTGTGCTACCAGATTGCCGCTGCCGTCTTTGGCGTGAGTTACAAGGAGGCTCGCGCCCAGGAGCTTGTCGAGTTTACCGACGTAACGCCCAAGACGCGTGGCCCGCTCATCGATAACGGCCAGCTCGACGTGGTCGCGGCGACCTACACCATCACCGACGAGCGCAAGAAGAGCTGGGATTTCTCGACGCCGTATCGTACCGACTACGTGGGACTCATGGTCAAGAAGCGCTCGGGCTTTATCTCGATTGAGGACCTGGACGGCAAGGTGATCGGCGTGAGCCAGGGCGCTACCACGCAGGGCCTGATCGAGCAGATGATCAAGGACAACGGCTTTAGCTGCGAGCCCGAGTTTAGGGCCTTTAGCGGCTACCCCATCATCAAGAGTTCGCTCGACGCCGGCAACATCGACGTCTTTGCCATGGACCGCTCCACGCTTGCTGGTTACATGAACGAGACCGTCGAGCTGCTGCAGCCCGAGGTCAAGTTTGGCGAGCAGGGCTACGGCGTGGCGACCAAGAAGGGTTGCGACCTTTCGGCCGTGGTCGATCAGGTGGTCCGCGATCGCCTGGCCGACGGCTGGCTCGACAAAGAGGTCAAGACCTGGGGTCTTGTGTAAGCGCTCGTCCAAGGAAGGAATCAAATGCTCGAAGGATTGTTTGACGCCGACCGCTGGTCGACGACATTCCAAAACATGGGGCCCTTCTGGGAGGGCTTTGGCGTGACGCTGCAGGTGGTTGTCGCCGGACTGCTGCTGTCGCTGGTGCTGGGCACGCTGCTGGGCGTGTTCTCGACCACCCGTTCGCGCGTGCTGCGCACTATCAGCCGCGTGTACGTGGAGTTTTACCAGAACACCCCGCTGCCCGTGCAGGTGCTCTTTATGTACATGGCTGGCCCGCAGTTTTTGCAGGCCATAACCGGTGCCGACCAGCCGGTGCGCATCGCACCGTTCGTGCTGGGCTTTCTGGGCGTCGGCCTGTATCACGCGGCCTACATCTCTGAGGTCATCCGCACCGGCATCGAGGCCGTTCCACGCGGTCAGATGGAGGCGGCTCAGAGCCAGGGCTTCACCCGTGCGCAGGCTTACTGGTACATCGTGCTGCCCCAGACGTTCAAAATCATCCTGCCGCCGCTGTGCAACCAGGCGCTCAACCTGGTCAAGAACACGTCGGTGCTGGCGCTCGTGGCCGGCGGCGACCTTATGTATCGCTCCGACAACTTCGTGAGTCTCTACGGTTACCTGCAGGGATACATCGTCTGCTGCCTTATGTACTTCATCATCTGTTTTCCGCTCGCCATGCTGGTGCAATGGCTCGAGCGCCGCTCCAAGGAGCGTCCGCGCGGCGTGAGCCTGGCCGAGCTGGGACTCGACAACGTAGAGGAGGCCTAGCGCATGGAAATCTTCAACGCGACCAACTTGCTCTACATCTGGGGCGGCTTTGTTAAGACCATCGAGATCTCGGCGCTGTCGATCTTTTTCTCGCTCATCTTTGGCACGGTGCTGGCGCTCGTCAAGAGCTATGCGCCCCGCCCGTTCCGTATTTTGGTGAGCGCCTATATCGAGCTGTTCCGCTGCACGCCCAACCTACTGTGGATCCTGTTTATCTATTTTACGGTGCAGGGTCTGGACATTGTGATTTCGACCATCGCCTTTACGCTGTTCACCAGCGCCGTTATGGCCGAGATTGTGCGCGGCGGCCTCAACTCGATTCCGCGCGGTCAGTTTGAGGCGGCGCAGAGCCAGGGCTTCGGCTTCTTTGCCACCATGCGCTACATCATCCTGCCGCAGACGTTTAAGACGATCATTCCGGCCCTGTTTAGCCAGTGCACGACCGTTATCAAGGACAGCTCGTATCTTTCGGGCATTAACGTGGCCGAGCTCATGTACACGGCAAACGTCGTAATGGCGCATGCGATCGACCTGTCACAGGTGCTCATGCTCTACGGTCTGGTGTTTGCGATGTACTTTGCGCTGAACTTTGGTATCTCCTTGTTGGTCCGCGCCTATCAGCGCCGAATCGTAGCCGCATAATGTGACAAAGGGACAGTCCCTTTGTCACATAGAGAAAGGAATCGCGATGAGCGATCTGGTGAACAAGAAGAATCCTGTGGTCATTACCATCGCGCGCGACTTTGGCGCCGAGGGCCACGAGATTGGTCGCATGCTTGCCGACGAGTTGGGGATTCCACTGTACGATAACGAGCTACTGGTGCGTGCGTCGCTGCGCGCGGGCGAGTCGCTCGACAAGATGGCCGCCTACGACGAGCGCCTGGCCGTGGAGAACATGGCGTTTCTGCCCGACCGCTACGATGCCCGTTCGTACTCGGACAAGTTATTCCAAAAGATGAGCCAGGTGATTTTGGATCTTGGCGAGACCGAGAGCTGCATTATCGAAGGTCGCCTGTCCGATTACCTGTTGCGTAACAACCCCAACCACATTGCCGTGTTGGTGACCGCTCCCTTTGAGGACCGCGTCGAGATCGTGCGCAAGAAGCGCGGCCTTAACAAAAAGAAGGGCGCCAAGCTGGTCAAGCAGCAGCAGAAGGCGCGCGAGGCGTTCTATAAGCGATACAGCGCCGGAAAGTGGAAGATGACGAGCGGCAAGGATATCGTCGTCAACCGCGCCAAGCTGGGCCGCGAGGGTTGCAAGGACGTCATCGCCGCAGCCTACCGCTATAAGCTGGCGCAGCTCGAAGGCTAGACTCCAAAACCACCACAAAACCACCACAAAGGGGACAGGCACCTTTGTGGTGGTTTTTGTTTTAGGCCGAGGGGAAGGCTTTGGTGAGGCCGGCGCGCGTTTGCGTGTCGGTCTTTTGGTAGATGGAGCTCAGGTGACGCTGCACCATGCGCATCGAGATGCCGAGTTCCTCGGCGACCTGCTTGAGCGGGCGCTCGTCTTGGGTTACGGCGAACAGCACGTCGACCTCGCGTGGGGTGAGAGCGTGGTCGGCGATGAAGGCCTGGCGCTGCTCCTCGATGGTGGGTACGGCGAGTGCTTCCTCGGCTCGTCGCTGGTGTTCGCGCTCCTGCTCGGTTTGGGGCAGGCGGAACAGGCCGGCAGCAACGAACGCAACGCTCGCCGCCACAAGCAGCATGAGCGCGCCGATCATGATGAGGGCGACGTTGCCCGAGGTAACCAGCGCCAGCGAGATGCCCGACGTGGTGAACGCGCAAACGTTATTGGCCGCGCGGCCCATGCCGGCCCATAGGGCGGGTGCATGCATGCGCGGTGCCAACTGCGTGAACGTGGCGGTAAAGAACGTGACGAAAAAGCCCGAGCTGAGGTAAAAGACGACGAGCCCCAGGTTGGGGTCGGCGCCGGCTTCTACGGCCAGGATCGAAATGGTGGAGAGCACCGTGACGCCGAGCATGACGAGTCCCATGTAGCGGCGCTCGGCGAGGTCAAAGATGACGCCGGCGACGAGACCGCTTGCTGCCAAAAAGAGGCGTGGCCAGGTTTGCACGGCGATGGTGCCGTGGGCGTTGGAAAACGTGACGACGTTATCGAGGGTGGAGAACAGACAGGCGAGAATCATGACGAGTGCGATGCTCCAGCAGGCCTGCTTGGCGAGAGCGTGTGAGGGCTCGGTAAAGGGATTGACGTCGTCGCTGGGGTTATCGGCCGCGTCTTGGCGTGCGGCGCTGAGGGCGGCGATGACAATTGTTGCCGCGCCAAGAATGATGAGCTCGACGATGCCGCCGCAATCGAGCAGGTTGATCGCGAACTGCATCAGGATGCCCGCGGCGTATGCCGCTCCGGCGCCGGTGGCGAGTTTGGGGTCATCTTGGAACGCCAACGCGAAGGTATGGTGCGCCGCGGCACCCAGCAGGCCGAGTCCAAGGAATGCCACGCACCCCAGAATCTCGAGTGCAAGCGGGCCTGTGGGGAATTGAATTTGGGCCAAGCCCATAATGGCTATGGGGACGGCGGCGGTGGCAACTGCCCGGGGCTGGCCTTTGCGCTGGGCGAGGGACAGCAGCGCCGCGTATCCGATAAAGCCGATGACGCTTGCGCCCAGGATAAAGCCCTGTGCGAGCACAACGCGTTCAGCGCCGGCGAGCAGCCCGACATTGATGTCGAAGCGAAACTCGGCGGCAAGGAAGGCGAAGGTGAAGAGCGCGAGGGCCAGAAGCGCGTTGATTTTAGGCTTGCTCAGATTCAAGGATGGTCCTTTGGATGGACGGAACAATCGTGTCCCCGATTTTAGACCAGGGCGGTAGGGGGGTGGGCCTTTCGAAAGACAGGGCGCGCTTGGCAATCGCGTGCTCGTTGCCTTTTGCGCTGGCAGATAGCCCGCATGCGAATTTGTGCCTTGGGATCCGGATAACTTCCCGTAACATGGAGTCACAGAAGCACCCCTTACGACAAGGAGGCTCACATGCGAAAGCAAATCCATGACAACTCAATCAACCGCGACCGCTCGTGCGCGCTCTCCCATGGAACGTGGCGACGTGTGGGCGCCAAGCTTGCCTGTGCGGGGGCTTGCGCGCTCATGGCCGGCCAGCTGCTGCTGCCGAGCGTGGCGCTCGCCGCCAAATGGGTCAACGTTGGCGGCACGCAGTACAACAAGGGCGCCGGCGACGAGGCCGGAACGTGGTCCTGGGACGGCGCCGACGACATGAAGCTCAATGGCTACAACGGCGCCGGTATCAGCGCTCAGGGCAACCTCAACATTGACGTGGCGGGCACCAACACCATCACGGCCGATTCCTTGCGGAGCGCTATCGAGGTCAAGGACGGCAACCTTGCCATCACGGGGGAGGGAACCCTCAACGCGACGGCCGAACCACAGAAGAGCAGGAGCGCTGTTAAGGTCGAGTGCGGTAGCCTCGCCATCTCGGGCGACGTGACTCTCAACGCGACGGCCGGGACCGATACGATAGCGGTTTCGGGGGACGGTAAGACCGGCGGCGACGTGGACATCCGCGGTGCCAACGTTAACGTGACGGCAACGAACAAAGTGCCTCATACCATCGGCATTCATACGCGGGCGGGCAACATAACCATTAACGAGGGCGCTGACGTCCACGTCGAGGCGGAGGCGAATGGGGGGTTCGGTGCCGTTGCAGTCTATGCCGAAAACATCTCCTCTGAGCATGGAGGCTGCATCGCGGTGGATAACGCAAAATTAGATGCGGCGGCGCGCAATGCAAACATGTTGTCGGTCGCCCTGTATTCGTCCGGGGGTAAGGATACATATTTGAGTGTTACCAACGGAGCGGATGTTACGCTCGTGGCGAGTGATAGGTCCGACGTTTTGGATGGTGTTTGGATGCGCGCGGGGGACGGCGTGTCGCGGGTGCTCGTCGAGAATTCGAGCCTCACGGCTCGATGCGGTGACGGAACTGGCTACAGTCGTAAACATGGCTACGGAATATATTCCCAGTCCGGCTCCCAGTCCGCCATCCCTCGAATTGACATCATTAATTCAAATGTTGAGGTGTCGGGTAATGCGGCGGCAATCTACGCTGTCAATCAAGGTGATGCAGCCCCTTGTCTCTCAATTGATGGCGGATCGGTAGTTACGACTCCCGCCGGAGGCACCGTGCGAGAAACTGCGGGAAACGGACTCGTCATCGGTGCTGCCGGGTCGTCCACTATCCAGGATGTTAGGACCTCCGACGAGGTTGCCCGCAGCGTGGTAATCAGCTCCGGAGATGCGGTCGAGCCTGAGCCCACGCCGCAGCCTGA
>URWC01000026.1 GCA_900551555.1 uncultured Collinsella sp.
CGGAGCCCGCCGCGCAGGCGCCTGCCGCCGCACCGGAGCCCAAGGGCACCGAGGTGACCGCTCCCATGGTCGGCGTGTTCTATGCTGCCCCGGCGCCGGGCGACGAGCCGTTTGTGCACGTGGGCTCCAAGGTCAAGGCCGGCGAGACTCTCTGCATCATCGAGGCCATGAAGGTTCTCAACGAGGTGACGGCCGAGGCGGATGGCGAGGTGCTCGAGATCTGCGTGGCCGACGGCGACCTCGTGGAGTTCGGCAGCTGCCTCATGAGGATCGGATAGGTGATATCCATGAACAAAGAAGAGCTCAAGAAGCTGTTACCGCATCGCGAGCCGATGCTTTTGCTCGACGAAGCCGAGCTGGTGGGCGACGAGGCCCACGGCAAGATCACGATTACGGGCGACGAATACTTTTTGCAGGGGCATTTTCCGGGAAACCCGGTGGTCCCCGGCGTGATCCAGTGCGAGATGCTCGCCCAAAACTGCTGCGTGCTGCTGATGGGCGATGAGGAGGCGCGCGGCGCGACGCCGTTCTACACGAGTCTGGACAAGGTGCGCTTTAAGCGTCCGGTGCGCCCGGGCGACACGGTGGATCTGGTGTGCTCCATCACGCGTGCGCGCGGGCCGTTCCGCTTTGCGACGGGTACCGCGAGCGTCAACGGTGAGGTTTGCTGCCGCGCCGATATGTCTTTTGCACTCATGCACGAAAGTTAAGGAAGGCTCCATGTTCGACAAAGTGCTCATCGCCAACCGCGGCGAAGTCGCGGTCCGTGTTATCCGCGCGTGCCGCGATATGGGCATCAAGACCGTCGCTGTTTATTCCACGGCCGATGCGGACGCGCTGCACGTGCAGCTTGCCGACGAGGCATATTGCATCGGTGGCCCGCGTCTTGCCGAGAGCTACCTCAACGACGATGCCGTGCTCACCTGTGCCGTAAAGTCGGGAGCTAAGGCAATTCATCCCGGCTATGGCTTCTTTTCCGAGAAGGCGAGCTTCGTGCGCGACTGCGACAAGTATGGCCTGGCGTTTGTTGGTCCTTCGGCCAAGGTGATCGACAGCATGGGCGACAAGGACGCCGCACGTCGAACGGCTGCCGCGGCGGGCGTGCCCATCGTGCCGGGCTGCGATTTGCTCAAAAGCCCCGAGGAGGCAACGGCCGAGGCCGAGCGCATTGGCTGTCCCGTGCTCATTAAGGCGCGTGCAGGTGGCGGCGGTCGCGGTATTCGCAAGGTCGAGCGCGTGGAAGATGCGGCAAAGGCGTTCATCGAGGCGCGTGCCGAGGGCGAGGCCGTCTTTGGCGACGGCGAGTGCTACATGGAGAAGTTCGTCGCGCCGGCGCACCATGTCGAGGTGCAGATTATGGCCGATAAGCAGGGCCATGTGTTTTCGCTCGGCGAGCGCGAGTGCTCGGTGCAGCGTCGCAACCAAAAGCTAATCGAGGAGAGCCCCGCGCCGTGCCTCGACGGACACGACGACATTCGTGCTCGCATGCACAAGGCAGCGCGTGACCTGGCTCGTGCCGTCGGCTACGAAGGAGCCGGTACCATCGAGTTCCTGTATTCGGACGACGGCAATTTCTACTTTATGGAAATGAACACGCGCTTGCAGGTGGAGCATCCGGTTACGGAGTTTGTGACCGATACCGACTTGGTCAAGTGGCAGCTGCGCGTGGCAGCCGGCCAGCCTCTGCCCTTTGAGCAGGAGGATATGCCGGTCCGCAACCACGCCATGGAGTGCCGCATCAATGCCGAAACGCCGGACTTTCTGCCGTCATGCGGAACGGTCACCGCGTTGCGTGTGCCGGGTGGTCCGCGCGTGCGCTGGGATTCCGCCATGTTTACCGGTGCGAAAGTTCCGCCGTACTACGACTCCATGCTTGGCAAGCTCATCGTGTGTGCGCCCACGCGTGACGGCGCCATTCGCAAGATGCGCTCGGCCCTGGGCGAGCTCGTGATTGAGGGCGTGAGCGAAAACAGCGAGCTTCAGCTCGACGTGCTGGCAAACGACGAGTTCTTGTCGGGCATGTATCACACCGATCTGATGGAGCATCTCTATGCTGATGAATAGAAAAGCGAAGACGGTCAACGTCCTCGAGGGACCGATGACCGAGTCGTGCGCCGAGTTTCCCGCGCGCCACGTGTTTATCAAGTGCCCGGAGTGCCGCCGCGTGATCGATGAGGCACGCCTGCACGACAACCTCGAGGTCTGCCCTCGTTGCGGCAAGCACTTTCGCGTGAGCGGTCGCGCGCGCATGCGCATGACGGTCGACGAGGGCACGTTTGAGGAATGGGATGCCAATCTGGCGTCGGAGGACTTCCTCTCGTTTCCCGGCTATACCGACAAGCTCAAGAGCGTGAGCGAGCGTTCGGGCGAGCGCGATGCCGTTGTGTGCGGCAGGGGCAAAATCTGCGGTTGCGATACCGCGCTCTTCTTTATGGATGCCAACTTTATGATGGGCTCGATGGGCTCCGTGGTGGGCGAGAAGATCTGTCGCACATTTGAGCATGCGACCGAGCTGGGATTGCCAGTTGTCGGCTTTACCGTTTCGGGCGGTGCGCGCATGCAAGAGGGCGTGACCTCGCTTATGCAGATGGCCAAGATTTCTGCAGCGGTTAGGCGCCACAGCGAGGCGGGCGGCCTGTATATCACGGTGCTCACCGACCCCACGACCGGAGGCGTAACTGCGAGCTTTGCCATGGAGGGTGACATTATCCTGGCCGAGCCCGATGCCCTGACGGCATTTGCCGGCCCGCGCGTGATCGAGCAGAACATGCACAAGCGTCTGCCCAAGGGATTCCAGCGCTCCGAGTTTTTGCTGGAGCACGGCTTTTGCGATGCCGTTGTTCCGCGTGGCGAGATTGCGCTCACGGTGGGCGAGCTGCTGGCGCTGCACGAAGGGCACGCGCCCGACCTGGGGGCACCGCACGAGATCGTGCATACGGGTCGCCGCGGCAAAAAGCTGGGACACTTGTTTAAGCGCTCGGCGGCACCAAAAACCGCGCTCGAGATTGTCAAGCAGACCCGCTCGGCAGATCGCGCCACGGCGGGCGAGATGATCTCGCTGGGCCTGGATGGATTTGTGGAGCTGCACGGCGACCGTTACTTTGGCGACGACGCCGCTGTGGTGGCTGGCATTGGCTGGAAAGATGGACGCCCCGTAACGGTCATCGCCATTGAGCGCGGCACCACGACCAAAGAGCGTATGCGCCGCAACTTTGGCATGGCGCATCCCGAGGGCTACCGCAAAGCGCGTCGCCTGATGCGCCAGGCCGAAAAGTTTGGTCGACCGGTCCTATGCCTGGTCGATACTTCGGGCGCGTTTTGCGGCATCGGTGCCGAGGAGCGCGGCCAGGGCGAGGCGATTGCCCAGAATCTCATGGAGATGAGCGGCCTTAAGACGCCGATTGTCTCGGTGGTGACAGGCGAGGGCGGCTCTGGTGGCGCGCTGGCGCTGTCCGTGGCCGACCGCATCCTGATGCTCTCGAGCTCGGCCTATTCGGTCGTGAGCCCCGAGGCCTGTGCGTCGATCCTGTGGAAGGATACCGAGCGCGCGAATGAGGCCGCCGAGGCGCTTAAGCTTACGGCCCCCGATCTGTTGGCGCTCGGCATCATCGACGGCATTGTCGACGATAGGGGCCTGTCGCATGAGGAGATCGCCGGTGCCGTCATGTCCTCGGCATTTGATGCCTTCGATACGCTTGGGCAGCTCGACGACGCGACCCTCACAAACCTCCGCTACGAAAAGTACCGCGCAATCGGTCAGTACCGCACGATGTGACAAAGGGACAGCCCGCATGTCACATTGGGAAAGGCGTTCCATGTCACAAGTTTCTAACACCTCGTTTACAGCGACGGTTTCATCAAACGCCATGGCCGTGGTGGACTATCTGTCCAAAAGCATGATGTCGGCGTTGCCGTTTATTGTCTGCGCGGCGTTGTTCCGCACTGTCGCCGTCATTATGGGCGAAGGCATGCTGGGCCTGTGGCCTGCCGATTCCGAAATCTATCGCCTGTTCTACAGTTGGCTCTATAACGCCGGCTACTACTTTTTGCCCATCTATCTTGGTTGGGCGGCCGCCCGCCAGCTCGGTTGCTCGGAGCAGCTGGGTATGATGCTGGGCGGCGTATTGATTGCGCCCGATCTGCTCAAGCTCGTCGATGCCGCATCGACGACGGGGGCATCGATGACTTCCGTGTATGGTCTGCTTCCCGCGCCGGTCAACGATTACACGACGACTGTTATTCCAGTTCTCCTTTCGGTGCCTGTGCTATGGCGAGTGGAGTGTTTCTTTCAGCGCGTTATCCCTAGGGCCGTGGCGTTTTCGTTTGTTCCGTTTGCGACCATGCTTGTCATGGTTCCGGTTTCGCTGTGTATTACGGCACCGGCGGGCAGCTATCTGGGCATGCTGTTGGGCCAGCTTATGTTTATGCTTGGCAATTCCGGTGGCATCGTGTCGCTGCTCACGCTCATGGGGCTTGCCGCGGGCTGGGAGTTCCTAAAGATAGCGGGCGTCAGCAACGTCGTTCTATCGCTTGCGTACGCGCAGTTTATGAGTGTGGGAACGGATTCGTGCATCCTGATTGCCGCGACGATGGCGACGTTCGCCGTTTGGGGCATGCCTTTTGGCGCGTCGCTCCGCGTTGCGGATAAGGACGAGAAGGCGCTCATGCTGGGCTACTCAATCTCGGGTGTTCTTGGCGGCGTAAGCGAGCCGGCGCTGTACGGTTGCGGCTTTAAATATGGCAGGTGCCTGACGTGCATGGCCATTGGCGGCGCCGTCGGAGGCCTTGTTGCAGCCGTGGGCCACGTTACGGCCTATACCATCGGCATGACGAATGTCCTCATGGTCATTGGCTTTGCCACGGGCGGCATCTCGAACCTGCTGTGGTGCTGCGCTGCCGGCGGTGTGGCATTTGCGGTGTCTGCGGCGCTGAGCTACTGCTTTGGCGTGGTGCCGGCGAAGGGACAGACGATGGGGGACGGAGCCGATTTACCCGAAACCTCGAAGAGCGTGGCCGAAGTAAGCGCGTAAACCTGCGCGACACAAGGACGATTCCTTTGCCATGCTCCAAGGCCGTGGCCCGTGTGGGTCGCGGCCTTTTTTGTATCTGGGGGACAAAGTGGCTACACTACAATCCGTTTGAGCAATAGATATATAGGTAGTACCGTGGGGGCGGATGTAGATGGTCGAGTGGATTGTTAAGCGTGCGCAGGGCGACCGTGCGCGCGTGGGCACGTTGACGGGCGTGGTGTGTATTCTCGCCAATGTGGCACTATGCGCTGCGAAGGGCGTAATTGGCGTGCTGTCGGGATCGGTTTCGATTGTGGCGGATGCCATGAACAACCTGTCCGATGCCAGCTCGAACATCGTGAGCGTGCTGGGCTTTAAGCTGGCGAGCAAGCCGGCCGACCCCGAGCATCCTTACGGCCACGGTCGCTACGAGTATCTCTCGGGTCTGGTCGTGGCGGCGCTCGTGCTGCTTATTGGCATCGAACTGGTGAAGTCCTCGGTGGAGCGTATTGTCAACCCGGAGCCTGTCGAGTTCTCGCTTGCCCTGGTGGCAGTTCTAGTGCTTTCGATGGCCGTAAAGCTCTGGATGGCGGCCCTCAACCAAAAGCTCGGTGACCGCATTGAGTCCGAGACGCTGCATGCGACCGCTCAGGATTCTAAGAATGATGTCCTTGCTACGGGTGCTGTGTTGGCGTGCGCGATTGTTTCCCAGGTGACGCATATCAATCTTGATGCCTGGGTTGGACTTGCCGTTGGCGCCTATATTGGCTGGAGCGGCTTTGAGCTTATTCAAGATACGGTGAGCCCGCTTTTGGGCCAGGCGCCCGATCCCAAGTTGGTCAAGCACATCCGAGACAAGATCATGAGCTACCCCGGCGTTTTGGGCGTTCATGACCTAATGGTTCACGACTATGGCCCGGGCAGGAAGTTCGCAAGTGCGCACGCCGAGATGGCGGCCGAGGCCAGCCCGCTGGAAAGTCACGACACGCTCGATAACATCGAGCAGTCGTTTAGGGACGAGGATGGCATGATCGTCACGCTCCATTACGATCCCATCGTGACCGACGATTCAAAGGTGGCGAGCATGCGCCTGCGTATCAACGCAATGGCTCAGGAGATCGATAACCGCCTCTCGATTCATGACCTACGCTGTGTGCCGGGTCCTACGCACACCAACGTGATCTTTGACTGCGTGCGTCCCTCGGATCTGCAGATGAGTGCCGAAGACGTAAAGCACGCGCTGACACAACGGGTCGAATCGGAATATCCCAAGTCGATTGCCAAGATTACGATCGACGAAGACTACGTAGGGCATACCCACGAGTAAGGCTATGCCGGCAAAGCAGGTTATGCAGAAGGGGAGAGCATGAAGAAGCTGTATCTACTCCGCCACGGTCAGACGGAGTTCAACGTCAAAAAGCTGGTCCAGGGCCGCTGCGATTCACCGCTCACCGACTTAGGCCGTCAGCAAGCCGGGATGGCAGCCGCATGGCTCAAAGCCCACGGCGTCGTCCCCGACAAAGTGGTCTCTTCGCCCTTAGGCCGAGCCATGGACACAGCTCAGCTCGTCGCATGCGAGCTCCTCGGCCCGGACGCAGCAGCCGAGCCCTGCGAAGGCATTATCGAGCGCTGCTACGGCTCCTTCGAAGAAGGCCCGCACGGCGCGCTACCCACCGACGTCTGGGATCCGGGCGAGGACCTGGTCCCCTTCGGAGGAGAAGGAAGCCAAGCGCTGCAAGAACGCATGTTAGGCACCCTCACCAATCTCATGGGCTCCGAGGGCATCGAGACCCTTCTAGCAGTAAGCCACGGCAGCGCCAGCCGCCAATTCATCAAGGCTGCAGCCCCAGAGGGCTTCGAGCTCCCAGCAAAACTCCCCAACTGCGCCATCATGATCTTCGATTTCGATGAGGAAGATTTGCAAGGAAAGAGCGACAGGCCCCAATGCAAGTTCACTCTCCAGCAAATAGTGGACCCCCAACAAAGTCATTAGCCTGAGCGAGCAGAGTTAAGCAGACATCAACGTGTCGTCTCCCGAGCTTGGCAGAGGGGCGGCGAAATATATTAAGTTTGTCGCGAGTTCCGCACGCAAAGGAAAGCACTTAATGTGCTTTCCGTCTTGCGCAGGACTGTAGAGCAGCAAACTTAATATATTTCGCCGCCCCTCTGCCAAGCCCAGGCGACTCCACGCACTTTACCTGCGTAAACAATGTGAGTGAAATATGAATCTCGATGGATACGCCCGCAGCCGTGTATACTAAACAGCTGTGTGTAACCAGGGGAGTATTCTGGCTGGACAAAATGCCTGCTTAATAGGGTTGTCAGGTAGTCCGGGCGAAATACAAGGCTGGGGAGCACGTCGTGTAAGTAGTGGTCCTCTAGGGGCGTACGCTCGGTGGTGTACGCATTGTCCCAAGACCACGCGAGAGTTGGGATCATATCTTGATCAGCATGATTCTCGGCCGCAAGATTGGCATGACCCAGGTTTGGGACGAGGACGACAACGTCGTTCCCGTCACGGTCATCCAGGCTGGCCCCTGCGCTGTCTCGCAGGTTAAAACTCAGGCAACCGACGGCTATGACGCCGTCCAGATCGGTTTCGGCGACATCAAGGCCAAGAACGTGAACAAGCCCATGGCTGGTCACTTCGCCAAGGCTGGCGTCGAGCCTGTCCGTTTCCTTCGTGAGGTCCGCGTCGAGAACGGCGAGGAGCACAAGGTCGGCGAGGTCGTCACCGTCGCTGATTTCGCTGATGTCGAGAAGGTCGACGTCATCGGTACCTCCAAGGGTAAGGGCTTCCAGGGTCGCATCAAGCGCTGGGGTCAGCGCCGCGGTCCTATGACGCATGGTTCTCACTTCCAGCGTCACCCCGGTTCTATCGGTCAGTGCGCCTATCCTGCGCGCGTCCTCAAGGGCGTCAAGATGGCCGGTCACATGGGTAACGAGCGCGTTACCGTCAAGAACCTTTCCGTTGTCCGCATCGATGCCGAGCAGAACCTCATCTTGGTCAAGGGCGCTGTCCCGGGTGCCAAGAATGGTCTCGTCGCCATCCGTATGGCCTAAGGGCCCAGCCCATTTAGCCCAGCGTCATACCAAGGAGAACACTTAAATGGCAAAGTTTGAAGTAAAGAACAGCGAGGGCAAGAAGGTCGCCGAGGCCGAGCTCGCCGCTGAGGTGTACGGCATCGAGCCGAACATCCACGTTATGCACCACATCGTCAAGTGCCAGATGGCCTCTTGGCGTCAGGGCACCCAGTCCGCTAAGGGCCGCTCTGAGGTTTCCGGTGGCGGCAAGAAGCCTTGGCGTCAGAAGGGCACCGGCCGTGCCCGCCAGGGTTCCATCCGTGCTGCCCAGTGGCGTCACGGTGGCGTTGTCTTCGCCCCCAAGCCCCGTTCCTACGCTAAGCGTATGAACAACAAGGAGGTCAAGCTGGCTATGCGCTCCGCGCTGTCCGCCAAGCTGGCCGATGGCGAGCTCGTGCTCGTCGACGACTACGGCTTCGAGAAGCCTTCCACCAAGGCTGCCGTTGCCATGCTCAAGGCTCTCGGCCTTGAGGGCAAGCGTCTGACTATCATCGTTCGCGATGAGGACGTCAACGCCTACCTGTCGTTCCGCAACATTCCCAAGACGTTCATCATCACTGCCGACGAGGCCAACACCTACGATCTCGTCAACAACAACGCCGTGCTGATGCCCGCCGACATCGCCGCTCACTTCGGGGAGGTGCTTGCTTAAATGACCGCCCACGAGATCATCATCCGTCCGATCGTGTCCGAGCGTTCCTTCTCCGGCATGGAGCAGAACAAGTACACGTTCGAGGTCGCCAAGGATGCTAACAAGTATCAGATCAAGGACGCTGTCGAGGAGATCTTCGGCGTCAAGGTCGTTCGCGTGAACACCCTGACGGTCAAGCCCAAGACCAAGCGCGTGCGCTATGTCGCCGGCAAGACCCGTTCTTGGAAGAAGGCCATCGTCACGCTGGCCGAGGGCGACACCATCGAGGTCTTTGGCAACCAGGCCTAAGACTCGCTGCTGTTGAGTGAGCTCATGCCTCCCAAATAGGGGAGGCGAGAGCTCAAGGTTTTGGGCGTATAAAATGGACACGCCCGGAGCCGTGTATACGTCCGGTGTCATCGCACCCGAGGCAGAACCTCGAATCCCTGTCTGCGATGGCTAACGGATTCCTATTGAAAGGGATTGTAATGGCTGTAAAGCACCTTAAGCCGACCTCCGCTGGTAGGCGTTGGCAGACGATCTCCGACTTCTCCGAGATCACCTGCACCAAGCCCGAGAAGTCTCTTCTCGAGCCCCTGCCCAAGAAGGCCGGTCGTAACAACAACGGCCGCATCACCACCCGCCACCAGGGCGGCGGCGTGAAGCGTCGTTACCGCGTGATCGACTTCAAGCGCAACAAGGACGGCGTGCCCGCCAAGGTTGCCACGATCGAGTACGATCCGAACCGTTCCGCTCGCATCGCTCTGCTGCACTACGCTGACGGTGAGAAGCGCTACATCCTGGCCCCCAAGGGCCTCGAGGTCGGTCAGACCGTCATGTCCGGTTCTGACGCCGACATCAAGCCGGGCAACGCTCTGCCCCTCGCTGACATCCCCGTCGGTACGCTCATCCACGCCGTCGAGTTCCAGCCGGGCAAGGGCGCTGCTATCGCCCGTTCCGCCGGTAACTCCTGCCAGCTGATGGGTAAGGAGGGCAAGTACGCTATCGTCCGTATGCCTTCCTCCGAGATGCGCCGCATCCTCGTTACCTGCCGCGCCACCGTCGGTGAGGTCGGCAACGCCGATCACTCCAACATCGTCATCGGCAAGGCCGGCCGTAAGCGTCACATGAACGTGCGCCCGACCGTCCGCGGTACCGTCATGAACCCTGTCGACCACCCGCACGGCGGTGGCGAGGGCAAGAACCACACCTCTGGTCGTCCCTCTGTTACCCCCTGGGGTAAGCCGACGAAGGGCCTTCGTACGCGCAAGAAGAAGAAGGTCTCGAACCAGCACATCATTCGTCGCCGTAAGAAGTAATTTCGGATACCGAGTTTTAGGAGAAAGCACTTATGAGCAGAAGTCTCAAAAAGGGCCCGTTCGTGGAGACTCGCCTTCTCTCGCGTATCACCGCGATGAACGAGGCTGGCAAGAAGGACGTCGTGAAGACCTGGTCCCGCGCGTCCACCATCTTCCCCGAGATGGTTGGTCACACCATCGCCGTCCACGACGGCCGCAAGCATGTGCCCGTGTATGTTACCGAGTCCATGGTTGGTCACAAGCTCGGCGAGTTCGCGCCGACTCGTACGTTCCGTGGCCACAAGGCCAAATAGGGGGTTAACCGTAAATGGCAACTAAGTCTATTGAAACTGAGGCCACCGAGGTTCGCGCCGTCGCTAAGTACGTGCGTGTTTCCCCCAGCAAGGCCCGCCTGGTGGTCGATCTGATCCGCCGCAAGCCTGTCGCTCAGGCCTTCGACATCCTCCACTTCTGCGACCGCGCCGTCGCCGTGGATGTCGAGAAGGTTCTCCGTTCCGCCGTTGCGAACGCCGAGAACAACAATGGTCTGCGTGCCGACAACCTGGTTGTCGCCGCTGCCTATGTTGACGAGGGTCCGACGCTTAAGCGCATCCGTCCCCGCGCCAAGGGTTCCGCTTCTCGCATTCTGAAGCGTACTTCCCACATCACCGTCGTCGTTGCTCCTCGAAAGGAGGCGTAAAGCTGTATGGGTCAGAAAGTCTACCCCACCGGCTTCCGTCTTGGCATCACCGAGAACTGGCGCTCCCGCTGGTTCGCAGAGAAGGATTACGCTAAGACCCTCGGTAACGATCTCGAGATCCGCAAGTACCTCGAGAAGCGTCTTTCCCGCGCAGCTGTCTCCCGCGTCGAGATCGAGCGCGCTGGCGACAAGGTGAAGGTCATCATCCTCACCGCTCGCCCCGGCGTTGTCATCGGTAAGAAGGGTGCCGAGATCGATACCCTCCGCACCGAGCTCGAGAAGGTCGCTGGCGTCTCCAAGGGCCAGCTCTCCGTCGACGTTGTCGAGATCAAGCGCCCCGAGCTCGACGCCAACCTCGTTGCTCAGTCCATCGCTGAGCAGCTCGAGGGCCGCGTTGCCTTCCGTCGCGCTATGCGCAAGGCTGTCCAGTCCGCCCGCAAGGCCGGCGCCAAGGGCATCCGTATCCAGTGCTCCGGTCGTCTCGGCGGTGCCGAGATGGGCCGTCGTGAGTGGTACCGTGAGGGTCGCGTGCCTCTGCACACCCTCCGCGCCAAGATCGACTACGGCACGGCTGTCGCCAGCACCACCATGGGTGCCTGCGGCGTGAAGGTCTGGATCTACCTGGGCGAGAAGCTCCCGGGCCAGCCTGTTCCCAACCCTGCACTCGAGGGCTCTTCCCGTCCTCGTCGTCGTAACTCCGAGAGGAGGGGTCAGTAGTGCTTGCCCCTAAGCGTATTCTTCACCGCAAGGTGCAGCGTGGCTCCATGAAGGGCCAGGCCAAGGGTAATACCGAGCTGCATTTCGGCGAGTTTGGTATCCAGGCTCTCGAGGCCCATTGGATCACCAACCGTCAGATCGAGGCCGCTCGTATTGCCATGACCCGCTACATGAAGCGTGGCGGTCGTGTCTACATCACGATCTTCCCCGATAAGCCCATCACCAAGAAGCCTGCCGAGACTCGCATGGGTTCTGGTAAGGGTAACCCCGAGGAGTGGGTGGCCGTCGTCAAGCCCGGCCGCATCATGTTCGAGGTCAAGGGCGTGCCCGAGGAGGTCGCTCGCGAGGCTCTGCGTCTTGCACAGCACAAGCTTCCCATCAAGACCAAGATTGTTGCTGCCAAGAACGCTGAGCAGCGCATCCAGAAGGAGATGGCTGAGGAGGCCGCTCTCGAGGCCAAGTGGGCTGCTGAGGACGCCGCCGCCGCCAAGGAGGAGAACTAATGAAGCCCGCAGAGATTCGTGAGCTCTCGGACGCTCAGCTCGTTGAGAAGCTGAAGGAAATGCGCGCCGAGCTCTTTAACCTTCGTTTCCAGATGGCCACCAGCCAGCTGGACAACACCGCTCGCGTCAACACCGTGAAGAAGGACATCGCTCGCGTCCTCACGGAGCAGCGCGCCCGCGAGATCGCAGCGGAGAAGTCCGCTGTCGCCGAGTAGGACCTAAGGAGAGAACATGACTGATTCGCGTAACTCGCGTAAGGTCCGTACGGGTGTCGTTACCTCCGTCTCCGGTGCCAAGACCATCGTTGTCACCATCACCGAGCGCAAGCGTCACCCCAAGTACGGCAAGATGATGACCAGCTCCAAGAAGCTGCACGCTCACGACGAGGAGTGCACGGCTGGCGTGGGCGATACCGTCCGCGTTATGGAGACCCGTCCTATGTCCAAGATGAAGCGCTGGCGCCTCATCGAGGTCGTCGAGCGCGCTAAATAAGCAGTCGCTCTTACGACTTGTACGTTTCCGAAGATGTGCGTATGCCTGGCTTGCATACCACAGGCCGTATAAAGGCAGCGCACCTCTCTTCGGTTCTTAGTTCGGAGGAACATCTACCATGATTCAGATGCAAACCATGCTGAACGTCGCCGACAACTCCGGCGCTCGCAAGATTCGCTGCATCAAGGTGCTTGGCGGTTCCAAGCGTCGTTATGCAGGCATCGGCGATGTGTTCATCGGTGCTGTCCAGGAGGCTACCCCTGGCGCCAACGTCAAGAAGAAGGACGTTGTCCGTTGCGTCGTCGTTCGCACCGTTAAGGAGATCCGCCGCAAGGATGGCTCCTACATTCGCTTTGATGAGAACGCCTGCGTTGTCATCAACAACGATGGTTCGCCCGTCGGCACCCGTATCTTCGGGCCCGTCGCTCGCGAGCTTCGTGACAAGAAGTACATGAAGATCGTCTCGCTCGCTCCCGAGACCCTGTAGTTAGGGGAGATATATGTATATCAAGAAGGGCGATAAGGTCCAGGTTCTCTCTGGTAAGGATCGCGGCAAGCAGGGCGTTGTCCTGCGTGCTCTCCCCGCCGAGAACAAGGTCGTTGTCGAGGGCGTTTCGGTCGTCAAGAAGGCCGTCAAGCCCAACGCTGCCAACCAGCAGGGCGGCATCGTTTCGCAGGAGGCTCCTATCGACGCCTCCAACGTCAATCTCGTTTGCCCCGAGTGCGGTAAGGTTACCCGCGTCGCTCACGAGAAGGACGGCAAGAACAAGCTGCGCGTCTGCAAGAAGTGCGGCCACAAGTTCTAAGCTGCCCGCAACATCAAGTTGCTAGCAAAGGCCCGGATGCCACGGCACCCGGGCCTTTTTCTATCCCCACTCATTGGGTACTCATTGGGGACAGACTTAAATGAGTGGAAGTCGCTTGGCATTCATTGGGGACCATTCATTGGGGACAGACTTAAATGACCAGTCGTTGGGGGACAGTCCTTTGATGTCTGGTGCCCCCAGAGGGGTGAAGTAATGCAGCTGGCTCTGTCTTTTAGGGCTTTGGTGTTCCGCCTCTTTATGTTTCACAAGAATCGTTGCATGCGCATTTACGCGCATAGCCTTGCGCGATAATGCGCATAGCCGCGCAAACATCTGCCAACTACGGCTAAATAATGACCGATAAGCAAATAAACACGCAAACACGAGCAGATACGCGCGCAATTGTGCGAATATAGGGTTGTTAGAAATGAAGAACTTCCGATGACTCAGGAGGCACATATGGCAGATTCCAAGCAGGCTCCACTCGACTCCGCGGCAGCCGCAAAAGCAGCGTTCGCTTCGGTCCAGGATAAGCCGTTCCCTAACGACATCTTTACGGCTCCCGAGCTTCGCTGGGCTGTGATCGGTTGTGGCGTTATCGCCAACCAAATGGCCCAGTCCCTCGCGCTGGCCGGCCGCAAGCTTGCGGGCGTCGCCAACCGCACGCTGTCCAAGGCTCAAGCTTTTGCTGAGCAGTATGGCATCGAGAAGGTCTATGAATCGGTCGAGGACCTCTATGCCGATCCGAACATCGACGCGATCTATATCACCACCCCGCATAACACGCATATCACCTACCTGCGTGCCGCGCTGGCCGCCGGCAAGCACGTGCTCTGCGAGAAGGCCATTACCCTCAATTCCGCTGAGCTCGACGAGGCGCGTGCCATCGCCGACGAGCACAACGTCGTCCTTATGGACGCCACCACGGTGCTTCACATGCCCTTGTATCAGGAGCTGCGTCGTCGTATGGATGTCGGCGAGTTCGGCCGCATGAATCTCGCTCAGCTCAACTTTGGCAGCTACAAGGAGTACGGCGATCTGACCAATCGCTTCTACAACCGCAACCTTGCTGGCGGTGCCATGCTCGATATTGGCGTCTATGCCCTGTCCATCATGCGTCTCTTTATGGCAAGCCAGCCCACTGAGGTCGTTTCGCTGGGTAACACCTGCGAGACCGGTGTTGACGTTGCGGGCGGCATCGTCTGCCGTAATGCCGAACAGCAGCTGGGCGTGGTGAGCCTTACGCTCCACTCCAAGCAGCCCAAGCGTTCGGTCATTAGCTTCGACAAGTGCTATATCGAGGTCAACGATTATCCGCGTGCCGATCACGCGACCATCGTGTGGACTGCAGACGGTCACCGTGAGGAGGTCCACGCTGGCACCGAGGCATACGCTCTGTGCTACGAGATGGCCGACCTGGAGAGGGCCGTTGCCGGCGATGATTCGAAGCGTGAGCTTCTGGGCTATGCTTCTGATGTTATGGAGCTCATGACCAAGCTACGCACCGACTGGGGAGTTGTGTACCCCGAGGAGGAGTAAGCGATGCTGGCGGAAGATAGGCTCAACGCGATTGTGTCGATGGTGCAGCGAGCCGGTTCGGTTACCGTGCCGGAGCTTGCTGAGGCCCTGGGCGTGACGGCGTCTACCATTCGGCGCGACCTGCAGACGCTCGACCGAGCGCACCGCATCGCCAAGGTCCACGGTGGAGCGACGAGTCTTGAGCGCGCGCACGTGACGCGCGATCTAACGCTTAATGAGCGCAGCGACCTCCATAACGACGACAAGGAGCGTATCTGCGCCCGTGCGGCGGCGCTTGTGGAGTCTGAGAGCCTTGTATACATCGACTCGGGCTCGACGACGCTTAGGCTCATCGAGCATCTTCCACACCTTGAAGATGTCACCTATGTGACCGATTCCGTGCTCCATGCTCAGCACCTTGCTTTGCGCGGCATGCGTACCGTGGTGCTGGGCGGCGAGCTCAAACCCGAGACCGAGGCGCTCGTTGGCCCCGATGCCTTGGCAACCTTAGACCGCTACAACTTCAACTGTGGCTTTTGGGGCTCTAACGGCATTGCCGCCGAGCAGGGCTTCACGGCGCCCGATATCGAGGAGGCGCAAGTAAAGCGTATCTCGATGCGCCATACGGCCAAGCGCTTCGTAATCTCGGACGCCAGTAAATTTGGCATGGTGGCGCCCGTCAAGTTCGCGGACTTCCGTGACGCAACGATTATTACCGCAGGCGATGTCCCCGCCAAGTACCGGGCAATGGACAACGTCATCACGGTCTAACAGCAGGGGACGGGCAAACGTCAAAACCACCGCGAAGGGGCAGGAACCTTTGTGGTGGTTTTGACGTTTGTCCAGATAAAACCTGCCAAAATAAACCTGTCCCTTTTCGGCAGGTTTTAGGGCTCCCAGGGGCAAGGGGCTTCGATGTGGATGTGCTCGCCGGTTACGGGATGCGTGAAGGACACGCTGTGGGCGTGAAGCATGAGGCCACAAGGACGCGGCGTGCCGTACAGGTCGTCGCCAACCAGGGGATGACGCTCGCTCGCCAGATGCACACGGATTTGGTGCTTGCGGCCGGTGAGTAGCTCGACATCGATATACGAACGCGTGGGCAGACCTCGGCGGCTCTTAAGGCGCTTGAGCACCTTCACGCGCGTCTGAGACGGCTTGCCGCTGGCGCCGACGCGCATCTTTCGGCTGTCGTGGCGGTCGCGGGCGATGGGCTTGTCGATGAGCTTTTCGTTCCAGTCGATCTTGCCCTCGGCGAGCGCCAGATAGTGCTTTTCGAATGCGTGGTCGATGATCATCTGGTCAAAAGCGGGTTGCGTCTGCTTGTCGAGCGAGAACAACACCACGCCGGTGGTGTTGCGGTCCAGGCGGTTGAGCGGCTGCATGTCGGTCGCGGCAAAGCCGTCGCCCATGGCCAGCAGCAGATCGCTGGCGTAGTCGGTAAGCGTGCGCTCGCCGGTGCCGTCGCCGTGGACGATCATGCCGGCGGGCTTGTCGATGGCCATGAGCCAGGCGTCGCAGTAGAGGACTTGAGGTTCTTCGTTCACGTGTAAGCCTTTCGGTTAGCTGATTCCCACAAACATGCAGCCCGAGGTCGCCCCGCGCAGGCGGGCGGCGGGCTTGCGGCCGGCATGCGCTGCTTCGATGGCACGACGGACGCGGGCGAGGGCC
>URWC01000027.1 GCA_900551555.1 uncultured Collinsella sp.
GCCTTTTCGGCCGCGGCTTTGCGCGCCTTGGCCTCGGCGGCGGCACGCACCTTCATGGCTTTCTCGCGCGCGGCCTTCACCTCGGGCGTGATGACGCTCATGGGCTCGGCAGTCGAAACCTGGTAGAAAAAGCCCTTAAAGTCGATCTGCATGTCGGTGATGGCAAGGCCAAACAGGTCGTGGGCCTCATTTTCAAACGGGAACACCGCGGGGTAATACGAGCTGATGGACGGAATCTCCTGGTACTGGTCGATGCCCTCAACCACCAGGTCCTCAATCGCATAGCTGCTGTCCTGCGCAATATGCTCCTGAGCAGCACGAACGTTGATAAACGTATAGACCAAGCGATACGAGCCGTCGTCGACGTTGCGTTCAGCGTGCATTTGCACAAAGCGCGCGCCGACGCCCTTAAGCGCCTGGACATGCGACAGAAGCTCTTCGATCCCGACGGTGGTATAGATAGCCTTTTGCATTACTCGGCCTCCTTTGCAGCGGCGGTCGCGTCGCCGGCCTCCGCAGCAGCCACAAACCCGTCCTCGCCCAGCTCAACGCCACCGTCCCAGGTTGCGGCACCGCCTACGGTGAGCGGATCGCCGCCAGCACGCATCACGGCCTCCTTCTGATCCAGGATGCCGCACGCCTCCACGATGGCATCGATCACCGTCTCGGGACGGATGGCGCACCCGGGCGCGTACACGTCCACGGGAATCGCGCGGTCCACGCCGCCGATCACGTTATAGGCATCGCGGAACACGCCGCCCGAGCACGCGCAGATGCCGCACGCCACCACGCACTTGGGCTCGAGCATCTGGTTGTAGATCTGGCGCACGACGGGCAGGTTCTGGGCATTGACCGACCCCGTCACCAAAAAGATGTCCGCATGCTTGGGGTTGCCGGTGTTGACCACGCCAAAGCGCTCCGCATCGAACAGCGGCGTGAGCGAGGCCAGCACCTCGATATCGCATCCGTTGCAGCTCGAGCCGTCGTAATGAATAACCCACGGCGAGCGCGACATTTTATGATCCATGGATGCCGCCTCCTAAATAAACACGTCGACGAGGATGGGCATAAGGTTGAGCAGGCCAAACACCAGCGCCACGCCCCATCCGAGCTTAAAGCAGCTGCGCCAGGTACTGCGTGCGAAGGTGTTGTCGATAAGCACCTCGACAAAGTACGTCGCGGCCATCACGACCAGGGCGACCACCCAGCTCACCGGGTTGCCCCAAACAAAGAACATGCCCACCCACATCAAAAACAGCACGGTCTCGCACCAGTGCATAAGGGTCATCTTGGCCAGCGTGCCGCCGCTCATCTCGGTGGCGACGCCCTGAACGATCTCCTGATGCGCGTGATGCGAGTACGAAAGATCGAACGGCGACTTGCGCAGCTTGATGGTAAGTACCGCGAGCAGCGCGAGGAAAATGGGCGCGCTGTACACGATGATGGGGGCCGACTGCCCCGTCACGGCGATGGAATCGAAGCTGTCGGTGGCAAGGTACAGGCCCACGCTCATCAGCAGAACGGCGGGCTCGTAACTCATGACCTGCAGCAGCTCGCGGTCGGCACCGACCTGGGCAAACGGGCTTTGCGTCGAGGCGGACGCCAGCACCACAAAGATCGCGGCGAGCGTCACCATAAAAGCGCACAGCAGCGTGTTGGAGCCCGACACAAAGATGCCGCCGCCCACGACGGTAAAGATGAGCGCGCACGCCATGTAGGTATCGTCCATGGTGTTTACGCTGGCAGGGGCCTTGCGCAGCAGCTTGGCAACGTCGTAGAACGGTTGCAGCAGGCGCGGGCCCACACGGCCCTGCATGCGAGCCGAAAGCTTACGGTCAACGCCGTCGATCAGGCCGCCCACAAGCGGCGCCAGCAGGGCAAACGCCACGGTGCCAATAAAGATGCCCACGACACCCGAACCTTCAAAATACTTACCGCGCAGCACCGAGGGTGCACTCATGGCAAGTCGCTCGGGCCCAATCCACGCGCAACACAGCAGCGCAAACAAGATAATGCTGCAGCACACGACGCTACCCACGGGGCCAATACGCTTCTCGCCAAGGGCGTCCTCCGAGTACCAATTGCGCTTTTCGGCCTTCACCTCATGTCCCATCGAGCCGCGGAAATGGCGGTAATTGTCGGTTCCCACGCCCGAAAGATATACGTTTACGTGCGGTTTGTTGCTCACGCGGAATGACGTCAGCAGCACCACGGCGATAAACGCCACGATAACCACCATCAGATACATGGCGTCCTTGCCAATAACGTACGGCACGCGGCCAAACACCATGGCCAAGTAAGGCGACACCAAACCGCTCGAGATAATCGGGAAGGCCACGCAGCACAGAATCAGCAGCGCGGCGATGGTGTTGAGCGCCATCCATTCGGTCTTATGGACATTGACCTCAACGTTTTGAGCCGTGGGGTCGACGCCCGAAAGCTTGGCGAGCCACTTGCCCCAGAAGTAAAACGTCGCGGCCGAGCCAAAGGCAAGCACCATGATCATGAGCACGTTGCCGGTCTGCGCAAACGCCACCAGGGCGCCCCACTTGGACACGAGCATGCCAAACGGCGCCACAAACATGCCCATGATGCCCAGCATCATCAGGCGCGTCAGGTGCGGCATGCGGCTGAACATACCGTCCATGTCCTCGATGTTGCGGCTGCCGATATGATGCTCGGCCGTGCCCACGCACAGGAACAGCAGCGACTTGGCCACCGTGTGGAACAGGATCAGGAAGATGGCCGCCCATACGGCCTCGGGCGCCCCGACACCCAAACAGGCACTGATGAGGCCCAAGTTGGAAATGGTGGAGTACGCGAGTACGCGTTTGGCGTTGCTCTGCGAGATGGCCATGAGGGCAGCGAGCAAAAACGTGATGGCGCCCACACTCGTGACCATAAAGCCGGTCACGGGATAGATGGCATAGAGCGGGCTCAGCTTGACCATCAGGAACACACCGGCCTTGACCATGGTTGACGAGTGCAGCAGGGCGCTCGTGGGCGTGGGGGCAACCATGGCGCCGAGCAGCCAGGTGTGGAACGGCATCTGCGCTGCCTTGGTGAGCGCGGCGAGCGACAGCAGGACGACCGGCATCACCAGCAGCGCGGATTGCGCGGTTCCGGCGCCGGAAAGCTCAATCACGCCCGAGATGGTCAGCGGCATGCCGTTAACGTGCAGGTACATGAGTCCGACCAAAAACGCGATGCCGCCCAGCATGTTGAGGATGATCTGGGTAAAGGCGTTCTTGATGGCCTCGGGCGTGCGCGTATAGCCAATCATGAGGAACGAGCACACGGTGGTGATTTCCCAACCGCAGAACAGCCACTCCAGGTTGTCGCTCGTCACAATGACGAACATGGCCGAGAGGAACAGGAACATAAGCGCCAGGAACTGCGGGCGACGGTCGGGCGCGGTCTGCCCGCGCAGCGCGGCCTCGTGCTCGTCGTGGGCCTGGAAGTCCTTCATGTAGCCAAGGGCGTACACGCAGATAAGGCTGCCGACGATGCCGACGGCAAGCACCATGATCACGCTCATGTAGTCCAGGTAGAGCGGCGTGGTGGTGACGGCTTCGGCCGCGGGCAGCGTCATGGCCGCGAAGGCGACCGAGCCCACCAGCTGCACTATGCCGAGTACTGTGGTGAGCGTGTTCTTATATTTGTGCGCGTTGTACAGGATGACGGCGCACAGGATTACGTCGATAACGGAGCTGATGATGGAGAGCGTGTGCGAGATGTTCGGGGCGACCTCGAAGCTCTGCGGGCCCGTGCCAAAAAACATGACGGCGACTACAACCGTCACCGCCATGATGATGCCGGAGCCTATGAGCCCCACCGCATCGCGGGCGCGGTCGCCGCGCGCGAGCAACATGCCCAGCGCCGGTACCAGCGGAAACAGGGTAAGGAAATACAGTAGCGTCATACCATCACTCCCCCATGCAAAAACGCTGCAATTGTTTAACGTTATAGCTCAATTACGGGGTTGCGGTGGCAGGTTTTCGGTCAACTGGGGAGTTTTAGGCGTACGGGGCAAGGGCACGTCCGCTTTGGAGCAGAGAGACGACGCTCCCCTATCGCAGCGACAGGCGCGCGGGCCACTGCGCGCGGTTTATTGGCCACTTTGGAGGATGTCCCGACAGGCTCGCGCCGGTCCAAAAAGTTGGCGCGGCAAGAAAAATGCGCCCCTGTGGGCGCACCATCCCGTTTGCTATTCCGCCTTTTTAACGCGCGGCTTGCGACCGCGCGGCTTATCGACCAGTGCGGCCTCACCGCTCTCGCGGTACTGACGGCACCAAGCCTTGACCGAAGACTCGCTGGGAATCTTGTGCTTGATCATGGCCTCGCGAACCGTCAAGCCGTTTTCCAGACGGTCCTTAACCACAGCGAGCTTTACGTCGTACGAGTAGGTGTGATGATGCGAACCGGCATTGAGAACGGCGTCGGCACCGCCCACGGCATACGCGCGGGCCCACTGACGAGCCGTGGCCTGGGGAATGCCAAGCTCCGCGGCGAGGGCGCGATGACCGACCCCCTCTTGAAGGATCTCGACGGCGCGCTGCCTAACCTCGGGCGCATGCGTGCGAGTCCTAGTTGCTTCCGACATACCTGCCACTTCTTAGCCTTAACCGTTAATCTGCTTTCTTACGTGCAAGTTAGATAGTAGCATTTTACCGTTTGCTCAAAGCAGTTAATTAAAATAGACGCGGCGTTATCTGGGCATTTGGCACCAAATTACGACATTTCTTTATCGATTATTTACGCTGGTAGCTGACTCGCAGCTAATCGTCATTCGCTTGTCAACAAAATTGGCATCTCTTTATGTCCTTTGGTATAGAGGATATAGTTATTAACCCCTCCCTCAATAATTTTGAGTGATCTGCAAGACAGTAGACGTCCTCACTCCTCATGATTACCGCGCATTGCCGTCCACCGGAGCAAAACAAAAAGGGCGGGACCTGCTGCGCTTGCAGGCCCCGCACCGGCTGACACCCGACGGGACACAGCCGGGCGAGACGGATCCGTGCTACCGCCCCGCCTGGCCGCGATGTTCAACTACAGCTCGTTGGCCGCGTGATACGCCGTGCGAATGGCGCTCGCGATGTCGGCGGTGCGCTCACCCGAGCAGTCGCCCACGCAGGTCACGGGCACCGTTACGCCATCCAGGTCAAACGTGTTGGCCTTGGAGCCCACGGCCATCACCACGTAATCGCAGGCGATCTTCACCGGCTCCTCGGCGCCGTCCTCGGTGGTGCGAACAGCCTCCACGCCCTCGTCGGTAATGGCGGTCAGGCGGGTCTTCACGTGCTGCTCCACGTTGTGCTCTGCAAAGTCGCTCATAATCAGCGGCAGAATGGTCTCGGACTCGCCCGCGGCAATCTTGTCGAGCATCTCGACGATCGCCACCTCGCAGCCGTGCTGCAGCAGATACTCGGCAGTCTCGGTGCCCACCAGGCCAATGACGGCGACGCGGCCGCTGAGCTCCACCTTGCCGGCCAGCACGTCCCAGCTCGAGACGACCTTGTCCGAGTCGGCGCCCGGAACGGGGATGACCACGTCGTGCGCGCCCACGGCCACAATCGCGGCGTCGGCGGCGTTGAGGTCCTCAGCGGTAGCGGCATGGCTGAGCTCAACCTTCACGCCCAGGCCAGGCAGAATCTTCTCGTAGTACTCGACCGAGCGCATGATCTCGTCCTTGCGCGGAGGCGCAGCCGCCAGCACAATCTGGCCGCCCAGGTGATCGCTCGCCTCGTAGATGGTCACGTCGTAGCCGCGCTTGGCCGCCACGCGTGCGGCCTCCAGGCCGGCGATGCCGCCGCCCACCACGGCGATCTTCTTGTCGCCCTCGCCCGGCTTAATGGCGATGGTCGCCTCGTCGCCGTTCTCGGCGTTGAGCACGCACGAGATGTACTTGCGGTTTTGAATCGCGTCGACACAGCCCTTGTTGCAGTTGAGGCACTCGCGGATGGGCTCACCCGTGGCGGCCTTCAGCGCAATGTCGGGGTCGCACATGAGCGAGCGGCCGTAGGCGATGATGTCGGCCGCGCCGTCTTCCAGAATCTTCTCGCCGGCCTCGACCGAGACAACACGGCCCACGGTTGCCACCGGCACGGAGACCAGGGCCTTGACGCGCTCGGCCACGGGCAGCGTCCAGTTGTAGGGCATGGCGCCCATGGGCGGAATGGTGTCGCCCATGTTGCCGGTGTGGTTGGCCTGCGCGACCTGGATCATGTCGATGCCCGCGCCCTCGAGCAGCTTGGCAAACTCGCAGGCCTCGTCGGGCTGCAGGCCGCCCTTGCCGCGCGGCGTGCCGTCGGGGTTCTCCATAATCACGGGGAGCTTGTACTCCACCATCAGCTGCGGCGCGGCTTCCTTAATGGCAGCGACGACCTCCAGCGCGTAGCGAACGCGGTTCTCGAACGAACCACCGTACTCGTCGGTGCGCTGGTTGAGGATGGCCGAGCACAGCGAACCCACCAGGCGGTCGCCGTGGACCTCGATGGCATCGATCCCGGCCTGCTGTGCGCGAGCGGCCGAGGCAGCGATGGCCTCCTTGATCTGGGTGAGCTGCTCCACACTCGCCTCGTTCACAAAGTGCTGCATGTCGTGGTGCAGCTTGGCGTAGGCCTGGTTGCGGATCTCGTTGGACTCGGCCATCTTGGCGGCAAAGGTCTCCTCGTCGCCGGCGGCCTTGGCCTCCTGCGCGGCCTTGGCGGCGGCCATGGATCCCATGACCATGCGGCCGACACCGGGCACATCGTACTCGGGGTGGAACAGCTGCAGCGCGACCTTGGCGCCGTGCTTGTGGACGACGTCGGCCAGGGCCTTAAACGTGGGAATCTGAGTGTCGGTCGCCAGCTTGGGCGTGGGGCTCGCGGTCATAACGGGAGCAACGTCACCGATGACGATGTAGCTCACGCCGCCACGGGCCAGGCGCTCGTAAAAAGCCAGGCTGCGCTCGCCAATGGAACCGTCGCGCTCCTCGTAGCCGGTGGTCAGCGGCGGGAACATAATGCGGTTCTTGAGCTCAAGGGGGCCAACCGTAATGGGCTGGAGCAGCTTGGATGCAGGTGCGGTCATGGACATTCCTCTCTTGTAGGCGCGACGGCGATGGTGCCGCGTAGTTGTCTAGAGGATATGGCATGGGAATACAACAGCGCAACGGAAATCGGCAGACAGCAGGTAGCGGCAGGTGGATGGGGCGGGGCGGCCCGTCGGTTTGTCTCAATCTGTAACAGTTACTCAGCAAAACCGGGTCCTACTGTTACAGATCGAGACAAACCAAACCCGCCTGCCAGAAAATCTCAATCTGTAACATCTACAGGCTAAAATCGGACCCACCTGTTACAGATCGAGACATTCTCCAACAACAGCGCCACCCCGTTCGAGGAAACGACCGCCACACTCACCTTTTTAAACAACCTAATACTGCACAGCCTGCGATAATAATTTGGTCACGCGTCGACTACGGCGAAGACGCGGCAGAAGGGACACCCATGCAACCGAGTACCACCGATACGTCTACCGCAAAGCAAGCGCTGCTCGAGGCGCTCTTGAGCGACGCGGGGCTCAAGAGCCTCACGCAAACGGCCTCTGCCGCTATGGACAACCCGGTGCTCGTCGTCGATCCCGTGTACCGCTATGCCGCCCGCGGCGGCTTTGAGCTCGACGATGACGACGACTCCCCCTTTGCAGCCATCACCCGCGCCGAGCTCTCCGAAGGTGACATGCTGCAGGACGAAGCCGTGCGATACATCATCAAATGCGGCTTAGACGAGGAGATTGCCCGCTCGACAGGCCCGCTTACACGCTATAACGACATGTTCCGCCTCAACACCATGACCGATGCGATCAAGGTGCACGGCACGTGTCTGGGCCGGGCGATGATGATCGAACGCAATCACGCCTTTGGCGATAGCGATCGCGAGGTCTTTGAGTTCTTTGTCCGACTGCTCGCGCAAGAACTGCAGAAAGGCGGCTTTCTTTCGTTGGGCGGCCCGCAACAGGGGCCATTTTTTCTCTCGCGCCTCCTGGACGACGAAATCCCCAACCCCATCACCTGCACACGCAAAATGCAGCTCGTCGGCTTTGCGCCGCTTCCCGCCCTCTACGTTGTATGCCTGCTCAAAAAAGATTCCCAGCTCGAGGCGCGCGAGGCGGAGAGCATCCGAGGACAATTGCAGCCGCTACTGCACCATAGCCTTATCACCATGTACGAAGGTGAGCTCGTGGCGCTGGTAAGCCGTCCGCCCTCCACGCAGCTACCCGCCAACGATGAGGCGATCCTTGCCCGCGTTGCTGCCACGAACAATTTGTTCATTGGCATCAGCAACGAGTTTTCCCAGGCAACCGATGTGCGTTCGCACCTCAATCAGGCACGCGCCGCCATTCGATACGGCTCGACCTTTACCAAAATCCTCGAAGACACCCATGTGTATCGCTATTGCGAATACACCTACATGGAAATGCTCGACATCTGCAACGACCACATCAACCTTATAAACTACTGCCATCCGGCAATCTGGGCACTTTGGAAGCATGACCAGTCGCACGATTCCGAGCTGGTCGAGACGCTCTTTGCCTTTATGCAGCACAGCTGTAACACGGTGCGCACCGCCGCGATCTTGTCGCTTCACAAAAACACGCTGCTCTATCGCATTAACCGCATAAAGGAAATCACCGGTAACGACTTGGCATCGGGAGAGGACCTCTTTTTGTTCCACCTCTCGATTCGCACCCTAATCTACCTTGGCTTTCTTGAGCCGAGGATTAAGCCCCGCACCAGCGCCGACCTGCACTGCCGCAAGTAGGCCGGGCGGGGCTTGGGCAAAACTAGTCGCGCTTAATCTCCAGCGTGGGGAACGTCATCTTGGCGTACTTTTCCATGAGCGGCTTTACTTCGTCCATATGGGCGAAGAACTCGTCGCGGGTCTTGTTGATCTCGTTGAGGTGCTCGGCGCGCGCGTGGTCGTCGTTGCGGTCGCGAATCAGGCCGTTCTCGGCAATCTTGAGCTTGGGGCGACCGGTGCGCTCGTCGGTTACGATATCGCCGCCCGCGCCGCAGACCGCACACTCCCAGGGAAACTCGACCCCATCCCAATGCTTGTCGCCGGGGTACACCAGGGAGCTGTGGCAGTTGGGACACACGCCGTCATCCGGATCGCCCAGCCAGCAGCGCTCGTCAACAGGCGTGCGAATGGCCTTGACGATGTTCTCGCCCATCTTGTGGGCGCGGGCGATCTGTCCGCCCCACTCCACGTCGTCTCCCCACACAAAAGCATTGCCCGGGCGGCCGTCGCGCTGCGCCATATAGCGATCGACGACAGTCATCGACATGGTAAACATAGTCGCCTGCAGGCTCTCCAGTGCCAGGGACTGCCAATCGTGCATGGAGCCGCCAACGGAAATAAGGCCGGCAACGGTATGCGGATTCTCCTTTACGGCACCGATGGCAAGCAAGAACGAAAGCTCGTATGCCAAGAAGCGCTGGGCAAAGCGGGTGTAAACCGAGCTGGGCGTAAGGTCGTAGGTCGGGACCGAGAAGATCACGCCCTGGCAGGTCTGCAGTTCGCGAATAATCGCATCTACATCGTCTTTGTTTTTAAGGACGCAGCCGTGATATTCCTTTTGCAGGCCGGCGCCCATCTTTCCCATCTGCATGGTGCAGCCCTCGCAACCGGTGCAGGGCAAGATGTTATAGTCGAACAAATTGATCAGCTCGACCTCGCCGCCAGCCTCGCGCACCGCGCAAAGGGCCTCTTTGGCCAAAGCCTCGCCGTTGCCACCGTGCCTGCCGGCACAAATCGCCATCACTTTAAACGACATGGTCGCTCCTCTCCAGAGCATTTTGGACACGGATTCTGCCCGTGTGTACTTCGCAAAAAGCGTACGGCAGACGCAAAACATGCGCACCGTCCAGGCAACCAAGGCCCGCTCGGTATTTGCGGAATACCTCGTGCAGATAAACAAAGGCCCCTCCCGCATGCCTACAAGGGACAAAACGGAAGGGGTCGGCGCTCTTATTTGCGCTTAAAGGGAATGGGTTTGGGCGGGCACTTGGGCTTGACGGCCCCAGCCGTGACGATCGCGCCGTTGTCGCAGATATCCAGGCAGGCACCGCACTGGGTGCAAGCCTTTTGGTCGATCACGTGGATGAACCGCGGCCTTCCCAGAATCGCGTCCTCCTCGCAAACGTCCGAATCGACACACTTGTTGCATGCCTGGCATTTGGAGGCGAGGATATGGAAGGTCAAGAATGCCTGGCATTCCCCGGCGGCACAGACCTTCTTGGTGGTGTGCTGCATAATCTCGCCCTCGAACAGGTCGAGGAACGACTGCACCGTGCGCGCCAGCACGCGACCCTGCTCGCACAGGCACTGCGCCTGCATCACGGGGCAAAGGTCGCGAAGGAGCGCCAAGTCACCCGGCTTGCCCTTCTTGCGGCAGATATCGGCAAGAATCGTTGCAATCTGATGCGAACCCTCGTAGCCAAAGACACAGCGTCCGCAGCTCTCGTGACGATAGAGCGTGCAAATGTCCAAAAGCGCCTTTGCCATGCAGTTTTTGGCGGTGTAGACGCGCACGTAATCGCTGCATAGCTCAATCTTTGAGGTGTCATCGGGCCTCAGCAGCAGACCGCTGGGATAGCCAATCCCCACCGCTTTAGCGTCGTCGGCGCCCGCCGCGGCAACCAGGGATTCCGCACTCACGACACGGTCGACCTCAACGGGCTCCTCGGCCCCGTCAATCCACACCCAGCGCTTGCCTTCGGCGGCAAGTAACTCTGATCCGCTCAGGCAGCGGTCGGCGCCATCGCCCTCGCAGCAAGATGGGAGAGGCTTTTCGCCGTCGAGTATCTTGGCCGCGGCCGAACCGTTGGCATAGACAAAGCCCAGGCTCGGGTCGCACTCGATCACGCGGCAGGACTCGCCCAACGCATCCGCGAGTGCGGCAGAGACCTCATCGCCTGCCGGCACCAAAACCGCCTGGGCACCGGCCCCTGCAATTTTTTCCGCAGCGGCCGCCACGTCCTTCTTAAGGAGCCAGAGCGCGACGGGGGCCTGCTTATGCGCAGGCATAAAGTTGATGATCGTCATGGGTTATCGCTCCTTTCCTAGTATTCGTTCCACAGGCGCGGCGTACTGATCGTTAGGCGCAAATCGCACTGCAAGCAGCGGCTCGCCTCGCACGTAGCCTCATGGTCGGTATAGGGGCACTCAAACGTATCGAAGTTATCCTTACGCGTCTGGGCATCGACAAACTCGGGTTGCACGGCATCGTCGTAGAAGCCCTCGGGGACACGCCCAATCCACTGCTCGGGAGCATCATGCTCGGTCAGCTCCTCGTCGATGTTGCCATCGCCACCCAAAGCGCGGTCGATGGCCGAGGCGCACGTGCGACCTGCGGCGATTGCCGCGATCACCGATTTGGTACCCGTCACGCAGTCGCCCGCCGACCAGATGCCTTCAACGCTCGTCTTGCCTTCGGTATCGGCCACGATATACGGGCCGCGCGTAAGCTCAAGGCCCATCTGGGCCGTGCCCTCGGGCTTTTGACCCACGGCAAAGATCACGCAGTCGGCATCGATGGTCTTCTCGCCGCCGTCGAGCAGTTCGGTGACGGCGCGGTGGTTCTCGTCAAAGTAGAACCGCTCGATCTTGTGGATCGTCATGGAACCGACCTTGCCCGAACCGTCCTCGGTCTCGTTAATGCTGGTAAAGGCATAGGCATCGTGCAGGACCACGCCTTCCTCGGCGGCCTCGGCACGCTCCTCGGGCGTCGAGGTCATCGCGTCTTGGGCCTCAAGGCAGGCGACATCGACCGAGGCGGCACCCAGACGCACGGCAGTGCGGGCGCAGTCGTACGCCACGTTGCCGCCGCCAAGCACCACGACGCGCTTGCCCGTCAGGTCCGGGGCGCTGCCCATACGGGCGGCCTTCAGAAAATCGGTGTTACGCAGCACGCCTTCGAGGTCGTGGCCGGGCATGGGAAGCACCGTTCCGTCATGCGTGCCCACCGCAATCAGCACGGCATCGAAGCTCTGCTCCAAAAGCGCCTGGGGCTCGGCGATTCGCTCGCCACAGCGCAGCTCAATGCGCGGCTCGGCGTCATCACCCTGGGCAATCTCTAAAATCGTCGCGACCTCGGCGTCGACCGTGGCATCGGGCAGGCGATACGCCGGAATGCCGTAGCGCATCTGGCCGCCGACCTTCTCGTTGGCCTCGAACACCACGACCTTGTGGCCCTTCTCGGCGCAATAGAGTGCGGCGGTCAAACCGGCGGGACCGGCACCCACAACGGCGACGCTCTTGCCGCTCAACAGCTCATGGCGCACATTGGCCTTCCAGTCGCCCGCATCGCGCACGGCCGCCGCGCGCTTAAGGCGGCAGACCGAAACCGGCGTGGCGTTGAGCTCGTTGCGCTTGCAGGCAGCCTGGCAGCTATGGACGCAAATGTCGCCCAGGCTCTCGGGGAACGGGACCTTCTCGCGCACCACCGCGGCGGCTCGGGTGTACTCGCCGTTACGGATGTGACGCAGGTAGCGTGGGATATCCACGTGGGCGGGACAGCCCGAGCGACAGGGGGCCACGTTGTCGGCATAGGACTTGTTCTCATCGAACATATTGAGCGTGTCGACGATCGAGCCCGTGGGACACACTTCGATACAGGCACCGCAAAAACGGCATCCGGCCTCTTGCAGACTCACGCTGCCGTCCGTACCAATGCGAATGCCGTCCTCGGCGCGCTGGTAGTCCAAGACGCCGGCGCCGCGCAGCTCGCGGCACGCGCGCACGCAGCGACCGCACCGAATGCAGCGGGTGAACATATGGGTGATCAGCGGGTTCGATTCGTCCGTGGCGACCGGACGGCTCTTGGTGCGCCAGCGCGCAGGCGAAACTCCCATGTACTGATACATAGACTGCAGCTCGCACTTGCCGTACTTGGGGCAGCCGGTGCAATCGGCGGGATGCGTGGCCAAGATAAGCTCCATTGCCAGCTTGCGCACGCGCTCGGCCTGCTCGCCTGTCGTGTTGACGACCATTCCCTCGGCAACCTGCGTCTTGCAGGCACACACCGGCTCATCTTGGCCTTCGATCTCGACCATGCACAGACGGCATCCGCCGACGGCCTCAAGATCGGGATGTTTACACAGATGCGGAATATAGATACCGGCATCGAGCGCGGCTTCCAGGACATTTTGCCCTTCGCGTGCCTCGACCTCGGCTCCATTAATCGTTAGCTTCATTCGTTCCCCTCAAAACGTCGCTCTTGTCCAGAAAGGCGCCCGGGGCCAAAGCGATCCCGAGCGCCTCGCTTGTAGGGCAAATCCCCGCCCGCACCCAACGCGTGGGTGTCTGCAGGCGCGAATAGCTGCGGTGTTACGACCACTCCTCGTCGCCCGCGTCCTCATAGAGGGCTGCGGCGGCGTTTTCACCGGCGATGCGACCCGAGTTAAGGCAGAAGCCCATGGTGTTACCCGGAATGCAGTAGTTATAGGAGTCGCCATAGATGGTGCAGGCATCGGTGCCAACGCAGTACAGGCCAGGGATGACCTCATAGTCGTCGGTCATGACCTCCATCTTGTGGTTAATGAGCACGCCGCCCAGGGTGCCGTAGGCGCCACAGTACTGCTTGCAGCAATAGAAGGGGCCCTTCTCGAGCGGCTTCATAAACTCGCGCTCTTTCTCAAAGATGTCGTCCCAGCCGTTGCCGCACATCTCGTTGTACTCGTCGACGTTAGCGAGCAGACCCTCCACGTCGATACCCGCCTTCTCGGCAAGCTCCTCCAGCGTATCGGCCTGGCAGATCGCCGGATAGCCGGCCTCCAGGTCGCGGTTCCACTGCTCCTCAAAGCCGTCGTACAGGTCGTGCGGATGAACGTGGCTGACGATATCCGGACCATCCTTCTTCCAGTGCTTGAGCATACGGGAATCAAAGATGGCATAGGCGACCTTGCCGGGAAGATGGTTGATGGCGTTGCCGACAAAGGTGGTGTTGAAGATCTCGTCCTCCGGCATAAAGCGCTCGCCCAGGCGGTTGCACCAGTAGCACGGCTGACGGAATGCGCCCTCGACATAGAAGTGGTTCATGTTGTCGGGGATCTGGTACATGAGCTCCATGGTCACCGGGGTGTGGCCGCCGCCGACCTCGTGGCACATGTTGATGCCGTCGCCGTCCATGCCCGGAATGGCAAACGAGAACAGGTCTTTACCCCACTCAAAGTCGAGCTTTTCCTTGATGAGCTTGGCGTTGTGGCCAAAACCGCCCGTAGCGACAATCGCAGACTTGCACGAGATTTGGTACTCCTCGCCGTCCTTGTCCTTGGCGGTCACGCCGCAGATGGCGCCGTCCTCGCCCTTGATAAGGCCGGTGCCCGGGCACTCAAACATAAACTCGACACCCAGGTCCTGGGCACGCTCGGTCATGCGCTTGGTCATCGTGGTCGCCGCGCGAGGACCGGGCTCCGAGCCATCCTCGGGCTGCACGACATGCCAGGTGTACTCGCCGTCGGAATAGGCACGCGTGCGCTCGCGGGCGCGGAACGCCGGACGCACGGAGTTAAACACCACGCCCATGTCCTGCAGCCATGCGATGGTGTCGCCCGACTTAAAGTAGTAGTCGCGTACCAGGCGAGCATCGACCTGGTAATGGGTGTAGAACATATGGCGACGGAAGAGCTCGCCAGGCGTGACCTCGATCATCGAAGCCTTCTGAAGCGGAGAGCCAGCGGCGGCAGGCCCCATGCCCATGTTGGCGGCGCCACCGGTAATGGGGGCCTTCTCTAGGGCAATGACGCGAGCGCCTGCCTCGGCTGCAGCGACCGCTGCGGCAAGGCCACTCAGACCCGCGGCAACGACAACGACGTCGGTCTCTAACTGTTTCATGCGAATCCTCCTTTATAGGGCTCTTGGACGAACCCGGACTTCATGCGAATTGCATGCGTATCGACAGCCATACTTTCGCTCGAAAACAGACTCAAAGCCATGTGCAGGCGCACCGATGTTTGCCCATAGCGACCATGGGCTTTGTGCGGATGAACCATGCGTTTGGGCAACGCTTTCGAGCGCATGGCCCTGGCGCCACACGTACTGGGGGCGGTGTGCTTCACGGCGTCCGCCCCTGATAATCGAGTTTTCTTATTTATGGTTCTGCTGCGCCCCGAGCACATCGAGCGGCGTAAGCGCCTGAATAGCGCGCTCTTTTCCAAAGATTGCCGAGCACACGAGCGTTCCCGACATAACCAGGCAAACCGCGAGCGCGATTCCAAAGGCCCAGAATGCGAAGAGGTGGCCAAAGTTGATCGGCTGCTGCAGCATAAACGTGAAGAACGACGTGGCAAGACCCATAAAGACGCAGGGCACATTGGAGCAGATCGAGACAAACCAAAACCGTCCCGGCAGAAAATCTCAATCTGTAACAGTTACTCGGCAAAATCCATCCCTCGTGTTACAGATTTAGACAAACCGTCCAGGCGGGGACTCAACATCTCAATCCGTAACACCTAGCCGCCCAAATCGGGTCTAGATGTTACAGATCGAGATTTTGTTTGAGAGGCTGAGAATTGGACCGAAAAACACGGTCCCGGAATAACAAAAAAGCTCGCCGGCTAGGCCGACGAGCTGCAAGTTCTTGGTCGCGGGGGCAGGATTTGAACCTACGACCTCCGGGTTATGAGCCCGGCGAGCTACCAGACTGCTCCACCCCGCAATGTCTGGGCGCTTCATGTGCGCAAGTAAGAATATTACGCGGGAGTTCGGTAAACGGCAAGGAAAATCTCGTAGAGCATAATTCCTTCATATTTAAACCCCTCAGCCCTATCACCGTAAACGAATCGCAGCCGAGCGCCGTCGACGGCACGTATACAATGGTGCGCGTCCTTTTATGCCAACACTGGGAGTAGACATGCTGCTCGCTATCGATATGGGAAACACGCAGACGGCCATGGGCCTGTTTGACGGAGACGAGCTGGTGCAGTCGTGGCGCATGCCCACCGACCGCTCCTATACCGCCGACGAGATCCATGTGCGCCTGATGGGTTTCTTTAAGATGTACGGCCTTTCGCTCGATGCGGTCGACGCGATCGCCTTTGCGGGCGTGGTGCCGCAGCTCTCGCGCGAGTGGCACGCCGTGTCCGACCGCATTGCCGCGGACGCCATCGTCATCGGGCCGCAGACGGCCGCCGTAACCAAGCTGCGGGCGGCGCGCCCCCAGGCCGTTGGTGC
>URWC01000028.1 GCA_900551555.1 uncultured Collinsella sp.
GCGCGGTCGCCTGCGGCGTACTCGTTGTCGCAGGCGAGCCAGTCTGCCCATGCCTCGTTGGTGCAGCGCATAGGCTGCATCGAGACGATCTCGACACCGGGGGTCGGCTCGATCATGACGCGCCACCAGGCTATGTCGTGCATGTAATCGAGCTGCTCGGGTGTCCAGGATTTGAGCAGACAAGCGGGCAAATTGTCGTGACAGTCGCGGACCATGCCGGGGATGCTTAAGTAGAGCACCCCGCCTTGCTTTACGTAGGGGAGCAGGCGCTCGCCCAAGTAGTGTGGATCGCGGCCATAGTAGTTGTACGAGTCGATGCTCACGACCGCATCAAAATAGTCGTGCTCAAACGGCAAGCCCTGCGAGGCATCGGCACGGACGGGATGAATCGTGTCACGCGAAATGCCGAGCGAATCAAAGAACGCGCGGTTATCTTGGGGGTCGCTCCACAGATCGACGGCGTACGTGTCAAACCCATATTCGCGTGCAAGCAGGGCGCTGGTGATGCCGGTGCCCGACCCAAGGTCGCAGACGCGAGCGCCGCGGGGGATACTTGCATCGCAAAGGAGCTCTTCGCAGAGCTTGAGGGGGTTCGGCCCCATAATCTTAGAGCGCACGAGCGCTGTGTCGAAGTTGCTGGCTTTTGGGAAGGATTGAGATTCCTGGGATTGCATTGTTCTTTCCAATCAGGTGCAAATTGGCAGATGACGGAGGCGGAACGGCGCAACAAACCACGGCCGTTGGACGGCCGTTTTCATGGTTCTATGCGATTGACCGTTCCCTAAAGAACAATGACCAAAAAGACATCCCCTTGGATGATCGAGATTGGGCCAAGGCCCGTGACGCATTTATTGTAGGACGTTACGCGCTGGCGGGGGATATGCCATTTGTCATAGTTTTGCCGGTGGACTGGACCCCGTTCGTTTCCGCTACTATTTCCATATCGCGAGTGCGGCGGTGCCCAAAACGATGAAGGCAAGGCCAATGCCGCTTCGGCGCGAGAGCTTTTCGTTGAAGGCCAGGTGCGCGAACAGCACCGAAACAAGGATCGAGAGCTTGTCGATCTGTACCACGACGCTTACCTGCCCGGCGGCAATGGCGTAGTAGTAGAACAGCCACGACGCGCCAGTCGCAACGCCCGATGCCACGAGAAACGCGAGTTCATGTCGGTCAACGTGCGTGACCTGCCCCAATTTTCCCTTGGCCGCTACAATCGCCCACGCCATGGCGAGTACTACACAGGTGCGGATCGCCGTTGCCAGATTGGATTCGACGCCCTCGATGCCAACCTTGGCAAGGATGGACGTGAGCGCCGCGAAAACGGCGGCGCCGATGGCGTAGACGAGCCAAGTCCGGTCTTGCTTTTGATCCACGCCAGCTGACTGTCTCTTCTCAATCATCAGGAATGTACCGAGGGTGATTGCGGCCGTCCCGATAAGCTTTGCGGCAAGATTACTCGTCTCGCCGAAGAGGACAATGGCGGTAAGCGCGGCGAGTACGGTGCTCATCTTGTCGACGGGTACGACTTTGTTGACGTTCCCGATGCTGAGCGCCTTGAAGTAACAGATCCACGAGCCGCCGGTGGCAAGTCCCGAGAGAACGAGGAACAGCCAGGACCTGGGCGCGATGCTGCCAATGGTTCCGACGGATCCGGAAACACCTGCCATTGCCCAGGAAAATATGAGCACCACGCAGGTGCGGATGGCGGTCGCAACATCGGAATCGGTGTGTTTGATGCCACATTTGGCCAAAATAGATGTGATGCCGGCAAAGAATGCCGACGCAAACGCTGCAACAACCCACGACATGGGTGTGGCGCCTCCTCAGGAACGACTACGCCAGGTCTACGGCGCTCGTCCGATGATACTGCTTGCGGCTATAGGTCGCGTGCTTGATAGACCTTGGTGCTGACGGTGCAGCTGATTGCAAATAGCACGAACGCCAGGACGGCAATGCCGGCGCACAGACATCCGATGACGGCGGGGTCGGGATTTGCTCCGGCAAATGACATGAGCCAGTTGCTGATGGGGTTGGAGGAGCTCAGTATTGCCATGGTGCCGCAGCCAAGCAGGGCAAACAGGCCGACGGATAGGCGCAGCGCCTCCATGTGTCCAAATCGAAAGAATATCGGCTGTGCCAAAAACACCATCATGAGGGAGATGAGCATCGACGCCGCCGAGGCGGTCGCGATTTCAAAGACCGTCTGGCCTGCCGAAGGGATGCCCATGTGATCGAAGAGCGGAAGGGCGAGGATGTTCAGAAGCGTAGCCGCGCATGCCATGACGACCGAGAAGACAATAATGCACAGGTATCGCGCGCAGATGATGTCTTTGCGCGAGAACGGCAGCGTTGCCCGATAGCGCTCCCAGCCGTTTTGGTTATCGTAGCCAGCCAGCGAGCTCATGATCATGATGGGCGACATGGCGCTGACCGCACAGGTGCCGGCGCTCATGCCAGAGTCACCATCCGATGCGTTGGCAAGGGTCAGCACGACGAATATGAACAGGCCGACGCCGGCGATGCTCGGGAGAAACGAGCGCATGATGGCGGTCTCGGACATAAAGGCGCGTTTCATTTGGAGGTTCCTTTCAGCGTAAGGCGCAGATAGTCATCGATGGAGATCCGGTCGCAGGGAATCTCGGGAAAGGCCTCGAGCGCTTCTCGTCGGTTGGGTACGAGTACGTCAACGCTGTAGGTATGACGGGTGGCGCGAGCGCCTTCGACACAAGCCATCAGCTCGGCAGCTTGCGCCTGGGTGCAGTGGGCGATGCCGGTACGGTCGGTAATGTCCTCGCGCGGCAAATCGAACACGATCGAGCCGTTATCGATGCAGACGACGCGGTCTGCCGCACGTTCAAGATCGGAGGTAATGTGGCTCGAGAACAATATGCTGCGCTGTCCGTCGGCGACAAAGGCGAGCAACTCGTCGAGCAGTTCCTCGCGTGCCATGGGATCGAGGCCAGCTGTGGCTTCGTCCAAGATGAGCAGCTCGGCCTTGTGGCTGAGTGCGCACGCGAGTTGCAATTTCATGCCCATGCCGCGGGAGAGATCCTTGACCTTTGCCTTGGGATCCAAGCCGAATCGGTCGATGAGGCCGACGAACGTGTCGTGGTTCCAGGTGGGGTACGCTGAGCCTACGAGCGCTTCAACCTCGGCCACCTTGAGCGTGGAAGGGAAGGGGCACGTGTCCAGGACAAGACCGACGCGGGAGCGCAGGTGGTGTTGCGATTCATTGGGCGCGTTGGCATCGCAGCGCCGCCCAAATAGACGTACCTCGCCGGCATCGAGCTTTATGAGGCCGAGCGCGGCGCGGATAGTCGTCGTCTTGCCGGCGCCGTTTGCTCCGACAAAGCCGACGATCTGACCGGGCTCTACGGCGAGTGCGACATCGCGCAGCGAAAAGCGGTCGCTTACACGGCGTGAGGCACCTTTGAGTTCTAGCAAGTTTTGCATGGTATAGCCTTTCTTGCAGATGGCTACTGCATGGTTTCGGGGGCAACAAGGTCGAGCATTTCGTGCAGCTTGTCGCGTGTGACGCCCAGGGTCTCGGCTTGTGCTGCGGCCTGTGCAAGCAGCTCTTCGACATGGCAGAGCTGGTTTTCGCGCAAGAGCTCTTGGTTGCCCTCGGCGACAAAGCAGCCTTTGCCTTGCACGGTGCAGATAAACCCAAGTTGCTCCAGGTCGGCGTAGGCACGCTTGGTGGTGATAACGCTCACACCCAGGTCGCTCGCGAGCGCACGAATGCTCGGGAGTTTGGCTCCCGCGGCGAGTGCGCCCGAAAGGATCTGGGACTTGACCTGCGAGGATATCTGCTCGTAGATGGGTTTGTCGCTCGAATTGGATAGGATAATGTCCACAGCGGCTCCTTAGCTGTTGGGCTACACGTGTATATAACCGGTAAGCACAGTATATATACACTATGCACAGTTATGCAAGAGGAAAATCGGAATGATTGGCCACCGTTTGTCTAAATCTGTAACAACAAGCTCCGAATATCCCAGCTAGTTGTTACAGATTAAGATGCTGTTTGTCCGCCGGTCCTTTTGTCTCGATTTGTAACATCTGGAGCGGTTTTGGGCGGCTAGATGTTACAGTTCGAGATTTTGCCGGCAGGCCCATCCGTTTGTCTCGATCTGTAACAGGTAGAGGTTCAAAACCCGTCTAGATGTTACAGACCGAGACAAACTGCTGCGGAGTGCCGCCGCCGACCGGCAACCAAAGTCCCGACTGATGAATTTGTCCTGATAGGTGCTCTGTTGCAGCATTTCACCGCTACAATAATGCGGTTACAACGACGTAATGCACTCAATGCAAGAAAGGATCCGCATGGCAAGCCTGTCGGATGAAATCTCGTCGCGCCGCACATTCGCGATCATCAGCCACCCGGACGCCGGTAAGACCACACTTACCGAGAAGCTGCTGCTCTATACCGGCAGCATTCAGACCGCCGGCTCGGTCAAGGGCAAGAGCTCGGCCAAGCATGCCGTTTCGGACTGGATGGACATCGAGAAGGAGCGCGGCATTTCCGTTACCTCCTCGGTGCTGCAGTTCACCTACAACGGCGCCTGCGTCAACATCCTCGATACCCCTGGCCACCAGGACTTTTCGGAAGATACCTACCGTACTCTTATGGCCGCCGACGCCGCGGTCATGGTCATCGACGGCGCTAAGGGCGTCGAGGCCCAGACCAAAAAGCTCTTTAAGGTCTGCACGCTACGCCACATTCCCATCTTCACCTTTGTGAACAAGCTCGACCACGAGGCTCGCGATCCGTTTGAGCTCATGGAAGAGATCGAGAATGTCCTGGGCATCAATACGTATCCCATGAACTGGCCGATCGGCGGCCGCAACTTCCGCGGCGTGTTCGATCGTCAGACCCGTCGCGTTATCGCCTTTGAGGGCGACGGCCACGCCAACGCCACCAAGAAGGTCGCCGAGGTCGAGGCTGAGCTGGGCGATCCTTCCATGGACGAGCTCATCGGCGAGGAAAACCATAAGAACCTGATGGACGATATCGAGCTGCTCGATGGTGCCGGCGACGAGCTCGACTTGGATGCCGTGGCCTGCGGCAAACTGAGCCCGGCGTTCTTTGGCTCGGCGCTCACCAACTTTGGCGTGGAGCCCTTCCTCAAGGAGTTCCTGCGTCTGGCCCCGACGCCGCGCGCCTATACCGATACGCTCACCAGCGAGCCGGTCGATCCCTGCCGCGACGACTTTAGCGGCTTTGTGTTTAAGATCCAGGCCAACATGGACAAGAACCACCGCGACCGCATCGCCTTTGTGCGCATTTGCTCGGGTAAGTTCGAGCGCGGCATGGATGCCTTCCACGTGCAGGGCAACCGCAAGCTTAAGCTTGCCACGGGCACGTCGATGATGGCCGATGACCGCGCCATTGTGGACGAGGCGTACGCGGGCGATATCGTGGGCCTGTTCGACCCGGGTATCTTTAGCATTGGCGACACCGTGTGCTCCGGCAAGCGCCACGTGCAGTATCCGCAGATCCCGACGTTTGCCCCCGAGATGTTCGCTCGCATTACGCAGGTCGATACGCTCAAGCGCAAGCAGTTCGTCAAGGGTATGGAGGAGCTTGCCCAGGAGGGTGCCATCCAGATCTTCCGCGAGCTGGGTGCCGGCATGGAGAGCGTCATCGTGGGCGTGGTCGGCGTGCTGCAGTTTGAGGTACTCGAGCGCCGCCTCAAGGCCGAGTACCGTGTTGAGGTTCGTCGCCAGCCGCTGCCCTATACGGACATCCGCTGGATTCAGAACGACCCCGACACCATCGATATCCCGGGCCTTTCGCTCACGCGCGACACGCTGCGTGTCGAGGACATGCGCGGCGGTAAGCTGCTGCTGTTCACGAGTCCGTGGAACGTGGATTGGGCAACCGACCACAATCCCGACCTTATCCTGTCGGAGTTTGGCAACGTAGCCTTTTAACGCACCAGTGCGGTGGCCCTGCGGGGCCGCCGCGCCGATTGCTTGCCTGATGCCGCGTGAGCGGCTATCATACCCACCGTCGTCTCAAGACCGGGGCGTCCGAGCAGTTCGGGTCCGATATCCTGCTCGTTAAACCTAAAACCAAAGGAGTACATAATGATCAAGAAGGTCATGGAGGACTATAAAGTCCTGTTGCGGAGCATTCCCGCGGCAACGGTTTCGCTGTTTTTCGTGAGCGTCATCATGATGAACCTGCTGGCCAACAAGGAGCTTATCAGCTTGCCGTATCTGGCACTCGACTGCGGCTTTGTGGTGAGCTGGGTTTCGTTTTTGTGCCAGGACATGATCTGCAAGCGCTTTGGCGCCAAGGCATCCATTAAAATCTCTATCCTCGCGCTGCTGGTCAACCTCGCCGTCAGCCTGTGCTTTTGGGCGTGCTCGCTCACGCCCGGCATGTGGGGCGCTTACTACGACACGGGCATGATCGAGGTCAACACCGCCCTTAACGCCACCATCGGCGGCACCTGGTACGTGGTGCTGGGCTCTTCGCTGGCAATGCTCGTTTCTGCCGTGGTTAACTCCACGCTCAACCAGTCGCTTGGCCGTATGCTCAAAAAGAATAACTTTGCGAGCTTTGCCTTCCGCTCCTATGTGTCCACGGGTGTTGGCCAGTTTATCGACAACTTGGTCTTTGCCATTGTGGTGAGCCACACGTTCTTTGGTTGGACCTGGGTGCAGGTCCTTATGTGCTCGCTGACCGGCGCTGTCGCCGAGCTGCTGTGCGAGGTCTTCCTGAGCCCCGTGGGCTACAGGGTCGTGCGCGGCTGGGAGCGCGAGAATGTGGGTTCCGAGTACCTCGAGCGCCACGCAACCGCCTAAGGAGCAAGTATGCGGGTTTTGATCACGGGCGCTTCGGGCGGTATCGGAGCCGCGTGCGTGCAGCGCTTTTTGGACGAGGGCCACGAGGTCGTGGGCTTTGATCTGCTGCCGGCGGCGATCGAACACGAGCGCTACCGCCATCTGATTGTTGACGTCCGCAGGCCGGACGCGTTTCCGGACGACCTTGAGCCCCAGGTGATCGTGAACGTTGCCGGCACGCAGGATTCGGCCGATGACATCGCCGCCAACCTGTATGGCACCATCAACGTGACCGAGCGCTACGCCTTTGCGGGGGAGGGGCTTGCCGCCAAGCCGGCGCCGGCTATCCAATCCGTGGTCAATGTGGGGTCGGCGAGTGGGCATACGGGATCGGAGTTTCCTGCCTATGCTGCCAGCAAGGGCGGCGTTATCGCCTACACCAAGAACCTTGCAAACCGTCTGGCGCCGCAGGCTATCGCCAACAGTGTGGACCCGGGTGGCGTTATCACGCCGCTCAACCGTTGCGTGATGGAAGACGAACACCTGTGGAACCAGATTATGGAGCTCACGCCGCTTAAGCGCTGGGCCACCGCCCAAGAGATCGCCGAGTGGATCTACTTTGTGGGCGTGACCAACCGGTTTATGACCGGGCAGAGTCTGTTGATCGATGGCGGCGAGGCTGGCCGCACACAATTTATATGGCCCGAATAGGAAACGCGCCCGATGGAAAGCCGTCGGGCGCGTTTTTGATGTATCGATTTTTAGCCGAGGCAAGTCCAGTTGACGGGGGTCGAGCCGTGCTGTTCGAGTAGCCGATTGGCTGCCGAGAAGGGACGCGATCCCATAAAGGCGGGGAGTTCTGCCGTGGCGCGGTTGGCCGAAAGCGGCGAGGGGTGCGTGGAGGCCAGGCAGGACTTGTCGGTTGCTTTGCCCGTGCCAGTTGCGACGAGCTTATCTTCGACCATCTGCTGGGCAAAGCGGCCCCATGCCAAAAAGACAACCGGTTGGGGCAGCTGACAGCAGCGCTCGATAACGTAGTCGGTGAGCGTGTTCCAGCCAAGCTTGGCGTGCGAGTTAGCGGCATGCTCGCGCACGGTGAGCGTAGTGTTGAGGAGCAGGACGCCCTGTTGTGCCCATGGTGTTAGATCTCCCGTGGCGGGAATGGGACAACCCAGATCGGCTTTGAGTTCCTTATAGATGTTGCGCAGGCTCGGCGGCAACTTGGTTTGCGTCGCGGGGACCGAGAACGACAGTCCCATTGCCTGGTTGGGTCCGTGATAGGGGTCCTGACCCAAGATGACAACTTTGACCTGGTCGGCCGGCGTGTAGGCGAGGGCATTGAGGATGTCGTCTTGTGCCGGGTAGATGGTCTGCTCGGCACGCAAAAGGGCGATACGCTCGAGCAGCTGGTTCGTAGTGTCACGTACCGGCTGCGGCGCATCGCCCAACCAAGTTGCTATGTTGCGGTCGCGGGTCGCGGCGTCCATGGGGCTCCTTTACGTCAGATGCTCTGCTGGCATCTATTGTAAAGGCGCACCGGTTGCCTTTATGCCGCGGCTGTATGAAGAGTGGGGTCTACGAGACGTGCTCGGGCGCTCCTGCCATGCGAGCCTGTCCATGTGCGCGGAGGCGCGGAAGCTCGACGGTTGCCGCCATGACGCCGGTGAGGATGAGGGCGGCGCCAAAGAAGGCGATGGGGCTCAGGACCTCGCCGACCAGGAAGAACGAAAAGACGGCGGAGCAGACCGGCTCGAGCGAGAAGGCGAAACCGGTGGTCTCGGCAGGCACGTGGGGCTGCACGAGTGTCTGGGTGATAAAGCCGTAGGCAGAGCAGATGAGTGCGAGCGCGACGACGACCACGATTTCGCCCGGCGTGCTGGGAAGCGTGAAGCCGCCAAAGGTGAATGCCGCGACGCCCGAGAACAAACCGCCAAAGCCTAGCTGCCAAACGCCCAGAGCCAGCGGATCGACTTCTTCGACAAAGCGCTTGGCCACGATAATGTGGCTGGCATAGATAAAGGCCGAGAGCAGCATGATGATTGCGCCGGGATTCAGGCTGGTAAAGTCGGCGCCCGAGAGCAGCAGCATGCCGCAGGTGACGATAGCCGTGCCGATGAGCACCTTGCGCTCGGGGGCGCGACGCAGCAGGGCTGCGTTGGCAAACGGCACGATCACGACCGTCAGGCTCTGCAAAAAGTCGGCAGTGGAGGCAGAGGTGAGGCTGGAGCCCAGGCACATGCAGGTGAGCTCGGTTGCCATAATGGCGCCGATGATGGCGGCACGGACCATAAGGTCGCGGTTGATGCGCAACGCGTGCTTGTGGAAGAGCAGCAGGCAGACCACAAAGGCGATGATGCAGCGTAGCGCGACGATGCTCGTGGCGTTCATGCTGTCCATGCCGATCTTCATGAGGGGATACGAAAAGCCCCATGCGACGGGAACGGAAAATGAGAGCGCGATTGCTTTTTTGCGATCCATGGGACTCCTTTTGTTACAGAACGGTTTCGCAAAAAGGATTCTGCTCCCAGATGTGGATGTAGTAAAGCGAATGTACCTTCAGTATGATTAAGAAATGCTAATGTCAGTAGGAAAAGACCTGGCAAAACGTTTTACAGCTATATTGACGTGGAGGCACGATGGCATCGCGGTATCAGATCGTTTGTATGGTGGTCGATCGCGGCAGTCTGAAACACGCGGCGGACGAGCTGGGCTATACGCAAAGCGCGGTGAGTCAGGCCGTTAAGGCGCTCGAGCGCGAGCTGGGTACCACGCTTATCGAGCGCGGAAAGCAGGGCGTTTCGCTTACGCGCGACGGTAAACAATATCTGCCGTATCTGCGCCAAATCGTGACCGCCGAGGCCGAGCTCGAGGGCAAGCGCCAGGAGCTGCTGGGGCTTTCGTCGACCGATATTCGCATTGCGACGTTTACCAACGTGAGTCGAACCGTGTTACCGCGCGTGATCCGCGACTTTGGGGCGCTGCACCCGGGCGTACGCTTTACCCTTAAGCAGGGCGACTACACGCGCAACGCCCAATGGGTGCACGACGGCGTAGTGGATTTTTGCTTTACGGCACGCGGGTTTACCGCTGGCCTCGAGAAGCGCGTGGTCTATCACGACGAGTTGGTGGCACTGTTGCCTGTCGCGCATCCGCTGGCGGCAAAGGAAAAGGTGACGCTCGCCGACCTGGCGTCCGAGCCGTTTGTGCTGCTGGATGAGGGCGAACAGAGCCTGGTGCTCGATGCATTCGCGGCGCATGGCCTGTCGCCGCACGTGACGAGCGAGGTCACCGACGACTACACCATCATGGCGATGGTGGAGGAGGGCCTAGGCGTGAGTATGCTCTACCGTCGTACTGTGGAGGGCATGCGTGCCGATATTCGCGTACGTCCCATCGTGCACGCCCCCTCGCGCGACGTAGTGGCGGCCTGGCGCAGCTGGGACACCATGCCCATCGCCACGAGGCGCTTTATCGACTATATGAGCTCTCATATTGTCAATTAATGACTGGCGCGGCGTTGAGTGCGGTGTTTAGCGGGCTGCCGCTTTGGCTTGGGTGACACGATAGGTGCGTGCCGGGTGGCAGAGTAGCACCGCCACGACCATAAAGAACGCCGTGGTGCCCAGGCTGATGGGGTAGACCATCATAATGTTCGCAAAGGTGCGGAAGTGCGGGAACACGCAGAACACCCAATAGAAGCGGATGCCGCAGACGCAGATCATGGTGATGAGGGCGGGCGTGAGCGAGATACCAAAGCCGCGCAGGTAGCCGGACATGTTTTCGTAGAACATGCTAAAGGCGTACGCCGGGAAGATCGAACATACGCGGATATAGCCGATCGAGACGATGTTGGGATCGCTGTTGAACAGCGACAAGATCTCGCGCCCCAGGCCGACAATAATGATGATCGTGGTGAGTGCAACGATACCGCCTTCGACCAGGCAGACCTTGAGCGTTTTGGTGCAGCGGTCGATCTGGCGGGCACCGTGGTTTTGTCCCACAAAGGTGGTGCACGCCTGGCTAAAGCTGTTGAGCAGGTTGTAGCATACGTACTCCAGGCTCATGGCGGCGCTCGATGCCGCCATGACCTCGGTGCCCAGGCTGTTGATGGCGGACTGGATGATGATGTTGGCGACGGCAAAGACGGCGCTTTGGATGCCGGCGGGCAGGCCGATCTTGACGATGCGCTTGAGGGCGACGGGGTCGATAGCCAAGTCACGCGGGGTGACGCGGACGACAGAGTCGGTCTTGAGCAGGCGGATAAAGAGCGTAGCGGCGCTGACGGTGTAGGCGATGGCGGTGGCGATGGCGACGCCCGCGACGCCCCAGTGAAGTACGGGGACAAAGATGAGGTCCAGGCCAATGTTGAGGACGGTGGACACGGCAAGCGCCTGCAGCGGCATGCGGGTGATGCCGACGGAGCGGAAGATCGCGGCCTCAAAGTTGTAGAGCAAAATCGAGGGCATGCTCAGCAAAAAGACGCGTAGATAGAGTGAGGCGAGCGGCATGGTCTCGGCGGGAACGTTGAGCGCGGCGAGCATGGGCTCGGCAAAGATCTCGCCCAGAGCGATGACGACAAAGCCCACGAGTGCCATTAAAATCGAGGTATGGACGGCGCGTTTGACCATGTTCTGATCGTTGCGGCCGATAGCGTTGGCGATGACCACGTTGGAGCCAAGCGACATGCCAATAAACAGGTTGAGCATAAGGCTGGTAAGCGGAACATTGGAGCCGACCGCCGCCATGGCGAGGGTTCCCTGGTCGCCCGAGAAGTTGCCGATAATGACCGTGGCGATGAGGTTCGACAGCTGCTCCAAGATGCTCGTGGCGGCCACGGGGAAGGCGAACAGGGGAATATTGCGCCACAGCGAGCCGGTGGTCATATCGATGTGCTTAGATGCGGTATCAGCCATACGCTCTCAATCTCTAACATGCTATATCGTGCTTATTTGCGCAGACGATGATACTCCTAATGCAACCAGTCGGCACTTAGGGACGTTCCTTTTCTGCCGGCAGCTGGGGACACTCCTTATCTCTTCTAACTAGTCATTCAAGAACGTCTCTTCTAACTAGTCATTCAAGAACGTCCCCAATGACTAGGTGGGGAAGGCGTGCGACAATGGTGGGCGTTGTGTTGTTCGCGCTAAGGAGTTGCCATGTTGTTGTGTCCCGTTTGCCATGAGCCTTTGGTGGACAATGAGCGCGGTGCTGCATGCGCGGGCGGACACCGGTTTGACCGTGCTCGCGAGGGCTATCTATATCTACTGCGCTCGTCCAAGAGCGGCGACTCCATGGGCGATCCCAAGTCGCAGGCACGCAGCCGTCGTGACTTTTTGAACCGTGGTTACTATGCGCCGTTGCGCGATGCGATGGTCGAGCTCGTGCGCGAGCGGGTGTCTGGGCGTGCAGCATCTGCGAACGGCCCCATGACGCTGCTCGATATTTGCTGCGGCGAGGGCTACTACACCAGCGCCATGGGCGCGGTGCCGGGCGTGGGCGCTTACGGGTTCGACTTGGGCAAAGAGATGGTGCGCCTGGCCGCCAAGCGCGGCGATGCGACCTATTTCGTGGCCAACATGAAGGACATCCCCGTGGCGGACGGCGCCTTCGATATGGTGACCGAGCTCTTCGCTCCCTTTAACGAGCGTGAGTTTGCCCGCGTGCTGGCGCCAGAGGGCTCACTCTATACCGTGGTGCCGGGTGCCCGTCATTTGTTTGGGCTCAAGGAGGTGCTCTACGACACGCCATATCTTAATGACGAGAAGCTGCCGCAGACCACCGAGCTCGAGTTGGTCGGAACGCAGCGGGTGTCTGCGAATATTACGCTCCAGACCCAGGCCGATATCGAGGCGGTGTTCCAGATGACGCCGTACTACTACCGCACGCGCCCTGCCGACAAAGAGCGCCTGGCAAACCTGGAAACGCTCCAGACCGATATCGACTTCATCATCGCCGAGTACCGCCACAGCTAACAACCTGCCAAAAAGGGACAGGTTTATTTTGGTAGGTTTTATCTGGGCAAACGTAAAGGGCCGACCGCGGAGATGCGCGATCGGCCCTTTTTAGTTGCCTGGCTGCAGGGGTTATGAGAAGCGAGCGCTTATAGGCGGTCCTTGTTCTCGGCCTTAACGGCGTGTGCCTGCTGAACAAAGAACAGGTCGTACACCACGATGACAAAGGCGCCAAAGTTGATGGCGTCGCCGCCAAACGCGGGAAGCGTGAGCACCGCTTGGGCAAGCGTGGCGACCGCGGCAACAATACCGAGCTTAAACGCGCCGTCCACCTGCGAAGGCTTGTTGGCGCCCTTGATACCGGCGACGCCTGCGGCAAGGTCGACGAGACCCTTGGCGATAAGCACGACCGCCGCGAGCGTGGCGTACGAACCGTACGTGGAATCGAGACCGCCCGTGGCGATACCGACGCCGGCGGTGACGAGGCTGGCGATGCCCAAAACAAAGTAGATGAGAGCAAGGATTTTGAGAGTCTTGCGAGTGAAGCTCATGGCTGGTCCTTTCGATACGAGTACGCCAACTTGGCGCACCCAATGTACTGCACATATGGTGAAGCACATTGTAGTTCAACGCAGCGATGCATGCGCCTGAAAGCGCTTTGAGCCCGCGCGGACCAACCCAACCTTTCAAAAGGGAAAGCTGGACGTAAGGCAAATCGATGGCAGCCCATGTGCGGCGCTGCGATGATGGGGCCGTAACAAGGAGCTGGTCTCAAGGAGGAGTCATGATGTACGGAGCAGGGCAAGTGCGTGAGCCGCGGTCGTTGGGAAGGCGCATGGGCGATTCCGTGATCGCTGCCGTGTGCATGGGATTGATGGCGGTACTTTGCATTGCGATGCTGTGGGCCATGTCGCATGTGGGACAATAGCGGACGGTTGGGTGCTGACATAAACGGCGCTCACGTATTCGTTTTGCTTGTTAAGGAGTACCCATGGGCGTCGTCGATCCCTTTTCTGTTGCTCGGGCCGCGGGGCTTGAGCTGACCGGGACGTCCGAGGGCCTCACGCTCACCGACGGCACGATGGAGCTGCGTGCCGATTTTACCCGCATGCTTCCACGGCTCAAGCAGGGCCGTCTGCAGCAAGAGCTGCTGGTAAAGGCTGCGCGCGCAAAAGGCATCGAGAGCCCATGGGCGATTGACGCCACGGCGGGCTTTGGCGAGGATTCGCTGCTGCTGGCTGCCGCGGGCTTTACCGTCGATTTGTATGAACAGGATTGCGTGATTGCGGCGCTCCTCAAGGATGCCTTGGATCGCGCGGCAGATGATCCGGCGCTTGCGGTTGCCGTGTCGCGTATGCGCTTACATGCGGGCGAGGACAGCATTGCTGGCCTTCGCCATACAGCTGAGCTGATCGGGCAGGGCGAGCTTGCCGCTCCCGACGTGGTGTATCTGGACCCCATGTTTCCCGAGCGCACCAAGAGCGCGGCGGTGAAAAAGAAGTTCCAACTCTTGCACCTTTTGGAACAGCCGTGCGCCGATGAGGAGACGCTGGTCGAAGCTGCGCTTGCGGCGCGCCCGCGCAAGGTCGTTATCAAGCGGCCGGTGAAGGGTCCGCTGCTTGCCGGCGTTAAGCCGAGCTATCAGCTTGCGGGCAAGGCCGTTCGTTACGATGTTTTGGTACCGCCGCGCCCGTAGCTTGCGCGCGATAGCTGGCGCTCCGTCAGTGCCGTGCCGAAGCTGCGCCTATTTCCAAGGGTGCGACGTCAGGTGCCATCCGCCGCAGTATTCGCATTTGTAGCAGGCCAAACCACGCCGCCCGTGGTTTTCGCAGTCAGCCATAACGGCCTCGGCCTCGGCGCGTGTGTCGTAACGGTTTTTGCGCTCGCACGATTTGTAGCGCCAGGCTTCATCGCGCTCGGCGTCCAGGGCGTCGCGGCGCTCGTCCTCGCGTGCAAACAGGTCGCTCATATCGCCGCCGGTGGCAGCGCCCAAAAACTCGCTTTTGGCCTTTGACCAGGCGGCTCGCTTTTTGCTTCCCATCTGCATCGCGCCCCTCTGCAAACGTTGGTATCATTGCTCAATCAAAGTGATACCAATAAACGTGAGGTCGCCGCGTGATGATCAGAAAAACCCTCGATACCGACATTCCCGCCGTCATGGCTATCTATGACGCGGCCCGCGCCTTTATGCGCGCACATGGCAACGCCACGCAGTGGCCCGAGGGCACGCCTTCGGCCGAGCAACTGGCTGCCGATATTGCCGCCGGTGGCAGCTATGTGTGCGAAGTCGACGGTCGCGTGGTGGCGACGTTTGCCTTTTTACCGGGCCCGGACGAGTGCTATGACGCAATTGAGGACGGGCAATGGCGCAGCGACACTCCGTACGCCGTGCTGCACCGTGTGGCATCCGATGGCACCGTGCGCGGTATCGCGGCTGCGATGTTTGCTTTTGCCAAGGAGCGCGCCGACCACCTGCGTATCGACACGCATCAGGACAACCTGCCCATGCAGGGTGCGAGCCTCAAGGCCGGATTTGAGCGCGCCGGCATCGTGTATGTGTCGGATGGTACACCGCGTGTTGCGTTTGACTGGCTGCGCGAGGCATAAGAGCGGGGACGCGTATCAACAATTTGCACGAACGAAAATGGCCCCGGGTGGGGCCATTTTCGTTCGCTGGCTGTTTTGCAAGCCGGCTTTCGCAAGGCGCGAACCTACGAAAATCGCCGCGCGGCAACGCAGGGCGATGAGCTCGGTCGGGGGATAGGGCCCGCTTCGCCCGCCGGCCCGTAAATTGTATCATCCAGTGTGGAATGAGGACGCCCGTTGCCGCGTGCGATGGGCTTGCAATAAGAGGAGAGCCATGTCGAAGCAAGCGGTCGTTGGAATCTTGGCGCATGTCGATGCCGGCAAGACCACGTTGGCCGAGGCCATGCTATTCAACGCGGGCCGCATTCGCAAGCGCGGCCGCGTGGACGATGGCGATTCGCATCTGGATACGAACGAGATTGAGCGCGAGCGCGGTATTACGATCTTCTCGTCGCAGGCTGTGCTCGACCATGGCGATACCCACGTCATGCTCGTGGATGCACCAGGGCATGTCGATTTTTCAGCCGAGGCGGAGCGCACGCTGCGCGCACTCGACTACGCGATTTTGGTTGTGGGCGCCAACGACGGCGTGCAGGGGCATACCGAAACCCTGTGGCGCCTGCTTGCGCGCTATGAGATCCCGACGTTCATCTATATCAACAAGATCGATTTGGAGAATCCCGGCCGCGATGTTTTGCTGGCACAACTTGGGCAACGTCTTTCCGAGGGCTGCTTGGACGCAAACGAACTGCTGGCGGGCGGCGCCGTTCAGGAGGACGCCGCTGCGTTAGACGAGGCGGCGCTCGACGAGTTTCTTGAGGCGGGTGAGCTTTCCGTCGCAACGCTGTCGCGCATGGTCGCCGAGCGCAAGCTCTT
>URWC01000029.1 GCA_900551555.1 uncultured Collinsella sp.
CCGCCCATGCCGCCTGCCATGCCCATGCCCATAAAGCCGGCCATCGCGCCGTTGGGGTTGGCCGCTGCCGCGCGCATTGCGTCGCTCTGGGCGCTGGCGATGTTGGCGGCTGCCATGGTGGGATCGCGCATGACCGCAGCCTTCTGCAGGTCCTTGATCATCTGCTCGTCTTCTTGCGAGGCGGCGATGGAGTTAACGCCAAAGCTCACGATCTCGACACCGCGCAGGTCGCGCCAATCGGCCGAGAGGACCTCGTTGAGTGCGCGCGCGAGCTCGGTGGTGTGGCCGGGGATGGCACTGTAGCGGATGCCCATCTCCGAAATCTTGGCAAAGGCGGGCTGCAGGGCGGTGAGCAGTTCGGACTTAAGCTGGCTGTCGATCTTGTCGCGCGTATAGCTATCGGTCACGTTGCCGCACACGTTGGTGTAGAACAGCAGCGGGTTGGTGATGCGGTACGAATACTCGCCGTTGCAGCGCACGGAGATGTCGACGTCCAGACCAATGTTGTTGTCGACCACGCGGAAGGGCACGGGCGAGGCGGTGCCGTACTTGTTGCCGATGATCTCCTTGGTGTTGATAAAGTAGACGCGCTGGTCCTTGCCCGCGTCGCCGCCAAAGGTAAAACGGCTGCCGATATTGGCGAAGGTCTCCTTGATGGAGTCGCCCAGGTTGCCGCTAAAGACGCTCGGCTCGCTGCCGGTGTCAAAGACGAACTCGCCGGGCTCCAGCGCGACCTCGATGATCTTGCCGTTTTGCACCACGAGCATGCCCTGGCCGTCGTTGACGGCGATGACGGAGCCGTTGGAGATGACGTTGTCCTCGCCGCGCGTGTTGGAGCTGCGGCCACCGGTGCGCTTGCTGCCCTTGCAGGCCAAGACGTCGGCAGGCATCGATTCGCAATAGATAAATTCCTTCCACTGGTCGGCCATGACGCCGCCGGCAGCACCCAATCCAGCTTTCAAGAGTCCCATGGTGATCTTCCTTTCTCGTCAAAGGCCGGGTGATATTGGTCAGAATGGCTAGTCGTCCTTGTTGTCCTTCATGACAACCGTGGTTTCGGTATGGCTAAAGGTGTCGTGCTTCTCGATCAGGTCGAGGTCTCCACAGTAGTAGTCGGCGTGGGTTGCCTCGTTGGCTGTCTTGAGCTGGCCGACCAGCAGCACGTCTGCGATAATCACGATGATCAGCGGCGCGACGATGTTGATGAGGATGCCCTCGATGCCAAAGGCGAGGTAATCCGGATCGAAGGCGTTCTCACTCATGAAGAGGATCTGGGAGAGGACAAATCCGATCACAAAGAACAGCACCGAGGCGATGACGAGCTTGGGCTTGGAGCAGGGGAGCTCGCCGACCATGCGGCCGGTTTGGCCGTTCATGGCAAACAGGTAGCTCTTGCCGTTCCACGAGGTAGAGAGCATCCACACGGGGAGCAGGGCATAATCGCTGTTTTTCCAGGTGTAGTCGAGCTGCTTGCTTTCGACTGTGGCGTCGTCGTACTCGTCGACGACGGTTTCGCGCAGGGCCGAGACCGTGCTTTCCTCCATGCGGCGTTCGGCGCGCGCCTTGCAGGTTTCGCAATCCTCGTCATAGCGGTTGGCGATGTAGCCGGGCATATAGGCGACTGAGAACGGACGCAGCGCATCGTAGTCAAACGGCTCGATGGCGTCCATGTGGCCGTCGGGCATCTTGGACGATCCGTCGACGGGCACGCGCTCAAACGAGATATTGCCTTTACGGTAGGCGTCGTAGTGGTCGGTGGTCGTGACGGTGCGGTCGGATTCCTCGGTCACGGTCTCGTTGGTCGCATCGAAGTACACTTCGCCGTCCACGCGGGCGCCGTAAAGCCAAAATGGCACGTAAACGCCTTGGACTTCGTCGATGTGGTTGCCGGTGACAAAGCTCTTGGGCAGCAGGATTTTGCCCTTGTAGTGCTCCTTGAGCGCGGCCATAACGTCGTCGCGCCCGAGCTTAAACGGAATCACCAGGTCGGGTGAGAAGTCGCCCGAGAGTTGACCGGGTGCCACGGCGGGGTTGCCGCAGTACGGGCAGGTGGTAACGGCGACGGTACCGTCCGAGATTAGCTCGGCGCCGCACGACGAGCAGATATAGCCGGCGTTTTGGGCGAGCTCCTGCACCGCGCTGTCGGCGGCGGGCTTGGGTGCCGCTGCTGCGGCGCCGGCTTTAGCGTCTGCCTTGTCCTGGCGCTCGCGATAGAGGGCCTCGACTTCTTCGACTTCAAATCGCGAATCGCAGTAGTCGCAGACGAGCTTTTGCTCGGCGCTGGCAAAGTGAAGGGGGCCGCCGCACGCGGGACACTGATAGTTGACGCTCTCGAAGGCCATGATCGGTCCTTTCCGTGCCGGGGGCTATGCGCCGATGGCGCCGCCACAGTATTCGCAGCGCCCGCTGGCATCGGGGATGGTGGTCGCGCCACAGAAGGGACAGGTGACCGCGGTCTTGGGGGCCTTGGCGGCCACGACGCTGTCGCGCGTTTCCTGACGCAGCTGCACCAGCGCATCGCGAACTTCGGTTGCCTGGCGCTTGGCCTCGCGGTACTCGATGGACCCGCGCTGCTCGATGGTGGAGTCGTTTACGCGCAGGTTGATCTCGGTAAAGTACGGCGTGTTGACGTGGATGGTCAGGTTAAAGTCGTAATCCAGGTCGTAGCGCGGCGGATTGTAGCTCTTGCGCTCGCCGTCCTTGGTCTCGCGATAGATCTCGGTCCGATGCTCGTCGATATCCATGTCACAGCCGAGTACCTGCGAGAACTCGATGATGTCCGGGTTGGCGTCACGCCAGCGCGTCTGCGAGGTAATGATCAGCAGTCCTGCGTCCTCGTCGAGCATGATGTTGGTGCGCCCGGCAGACAGCGTACGCGTGGGGTTGAAGGACGTCAGGCGCTCGGCATTGGCCTCGCGGTAGGCGAGTTGCTCGCGGATGTCGTCCGCGGTGCTGGAACGATAGCCGTGGAAGAAGGGAGAGAGCTTGCCGGCGCACTCTTTGCACAGGTAGCCTTCGCTGATCTTGGTCTTTCCCAAAAGTCCTAGCTCGGTACCGCAAATCGCGCATTCTTTCTTCTCGAACATCTTGTCAAAGAAGCCCATAGCTGCCTCCCATCAACTGGTAGCGTGTGTCACTTTTGATGATGGGCGAGCACACGATCTTTCACGATACCCAGACGGCTCAACGAGTCTCCACAACTGGGACACATGGCCCATTTTTGACTGGTCGCCGGAGACACTCTTCGGCCACTCATTGGGGACGTACTTAAATGAGTGACAGTTGGGGACACTCCTTGTCGAGCTAGAGGTCGCGCGTGCCCCTTCTGGCCCATGCGGCTCAGAATCGTGGCGTCATGTGGACGACTGGGGTCGAATTTGCAGCATTTCGAGCCTGGCTTCGGTATTGAGATAGGTTCTTTATTAAAATAGATTTCCAGACAATTGAGCGGCCGGGGGTTAACCATGAGGGGCATGGGAGACACAACCGCATATTTGCGTCGGGGCATTCGGGAGATTATATGCTTGGCGCTGTTCTTCTTCACGTTTTTGGCCTGCGAGTATCTCTTTGATGCGCGCATGGCCGAGTTCGTGTCTCCAAACGAGGTCGTTATTTATGAGAGCCTTGTCATCGGCGCGAGCGTGATTGGCTTTTTTGTGCGTCCCGTTCTGTACTATCGCCGTCCCCATGCCATCGACGCGACGAGCGACATCACAGGCGTTTTGCTGGTGGCGGCATTGCTGCTGTTGATTATGGCGGTTCAGGTTCAGGTGGTAATTGCCGGCGGTTTGGTGGCGTGCTGCGCGCTGGGCTACTGCGGATCGACTGCTCACGCAAACTTTGCGCGGCGCTTTGCGCGGACGCCTTGCTTGGCGCGCGCCGCCGCACTTTCTTACGCCATGGGCGTTTTGGTGCAGGTTCTCAACCACATGGTGATGCCTGTCGGCATTCCTCAGCAGGCTGTTCTGGTCATCTGCGCGATCGCGCAGGTGGCGTTGCTCCATGGTGCCCGACGCGCCAAGCTGCGCGACGAGTCCGATCCCAACTTTGAACCCAGTGTTGCTGGGCTTTCGGTAGATGCTCTGGAATATGGCGCCAAGTGGCATGACGACCCCGAGGCAAAGGCGGCATTCCGCCGCGCCATAGTTCGCCTGACCGTGGCGACGGCGTATCTTTCCGGCGTATTCGCCGCCCTCAACGCGGGTCTCACAACCCTGCATGCTTTTGGAGCCGTTGATTTGGGTGACTGGCCGTGCCTGCTGCTTGTTGCGAGTTCGTTGGTCGCCGGCGCCCTGTTTGACCTGCGCGGTCGTTCGTATATGAATATCGGCATGACATGCGCTGCCATAATGTCCACGCTTTCGTTCTTTGTGCTCATCATCGATGGCAATGGCGGCAACGAGCTTGCTGCCACGATCATCTTTTATCTGGGCTCGGGTTTTTTCGTGGTGTTCTTTACCACAAAATTCGCCGCTATCTCGCTCTATGCGCACTGGTCATATTTTTGGCCGTGCATGGGTCGCGTCGTCAACAACGTGTGCTCGATGCTCGTGACGGCGCCGGCGGTGGCGATTATCTCGAGTCAAAACGTGCTGGTGGCGGTCGGCGCGGCGCTCGTGATGTTTGTGGGTATTGCGATTACGCTGCTGGGGCAGTTGGGGCAACGAACCGATGATGCCGTGATGCAGGACGGGCTGGCGCTCGCTGCCGACGATCTTGGTGGGGATCTTGCGCCCGCATGTCCCGACCCTGCGCTCGTGGAGGCAGCGGAGCTCACGCCCGATGAGCGCCTCGACGCCTTTGTCACCACCTTTGGGCTTACAGAGCGCGAGCGCGATATTCTTGAGGCCTTGGTCGTTTCGGACCAGAGCGTTCAGGACATTGCCGCAACGCTTTTCCTTTCGCGTTCCACGCTCTACCGCCACATTTCCTCGATCAACAAAAAGACCGGTACCGCCTCGCGTGTGGCCCTGATCAACTTCTTCTGGTCCTGGACGCCTCAAGACTAGCTAATCCTCCAATAAGTTGCGGTGGAATAGTCCCTAAATCAAAGCCGTGGGACTTTAAACAGGAACTATTTCACCGCAACTGCTGAGGGGATAGGCTGCGGCGGCGGCAGAGGCAACGGCAGCGGCGTTGGCAGCTGTGGTAGTGGCAACGGCAGCTGGCAGGGTGTTTTCCGTCTGCTTGCTACAGCAGCTCGCCGTGGCGTGCGATGTAGCGGCGCTTTGCCAGCTGAGTGAGCGCGATGTAGGCGGTGACGATGCCGACGAGCAGCGCGAAAAAGCTCGCGGGCAGTGCCATGAGGCCGAGCGCATCGGCGATGGGGCTTGCCGGCAGCCATGTGACGAGCGCCAGGCCCAGCACGGTAAGAACGCACAGTGCGGGCGCGGCGTGGTCGCGCGGGCTCGGCAGATGCGGGGAGCGCAGCATGTGGACCACGAGTGTCTGCGACCACATGGACTCGACAAACCAGCCGCTCTGGAAGAGCGCAGCAAAGGTCGCCATACCCGCGACGTCGCCCGCGGCGGCAAGCTCGGGCCAGCTTGAGTCCACGGCGGCGGGGCACACGACAAAGAAGAGCGCGGCGAAGGTCACGATGTCAAACAGCGAGCTTACGGGGCCCAGCTCGAGCATAAAGCCCTTGATGGACGCGGCGTCCCAGGCGCGCGGGCGGGCAGTCCAGGCGTCATCGACGGTGTCCCACGGCAGCGCGATGCACACGATCTCGTAGACGAGCGACAGCAGCACCAGCTGCAGGGCGCTCATGGGCAAAAACGGCAAGAACAGGCTCGCGACGGTCACGGACAACACGTTGCCAAAGTTGGAGCTCACCGTGGTTTTGAGGTACTTGAGTAGGTTGCCGTAGGTGCGGCGGCCTTCGATGATGCCGCGCTCGAGCACACCCAGGTCCTTCTGAAGCAAGATGATATCGGCGGATTCCTTGGCAATGTCGACGGCCGAATCGACCGAGATGCCGCAGTCGCTCGCACGCATGGCGGCGGCGTCGTTGATGCCGTCGCCCATAAAGCCCACGGTGTGGCCGAGCAGCTCGCGCATGACGCGTACCAGGCGCGCCTTCTGCAGCGGCGAGAGCTTGGCGAAGAGGTGGGTTTTCTCGGCGCGCTCGGCAAGCTCGGCGTCATCGAGCGCATCGATCTCGGAGCCGAGTAAGACGTTGCTCGCATCGATGCCGATCTGCTCGCAGACGGTGGCGGCGACGCGGTCGTTGTCACCGGTCAGGACCTTGACCGCTACGCCCTTGGCCTCGAGCGTGGCGACGGCGCCCGCGGCGCTTGCTTTGGGCGGATCGAGGAAGGCCAAAAAGCCCATCAGCACCATGTCACACTCGTCGGCGATGCCAAATTCGCCCACACAGCGCGGATTGGTCTTCTGCGCCACGGCAATCACGCGCAGACCCTCGGCGTTGAGTCCGGCGACCTGCTTGCGAATCTGAGTGAGCTTATCTTTGGTGAGCGGCTGGGCGATACCGTTGACCTCGACAAAGGAGCAGATCTCGAGCATTTCCTCGGCAGCTCCCTTGGTAACCATCTGGGTTTTGCCTTGGGCGTCGGCGACAACTACGCTCAGGCGACGGCGCGAGAAATCGAAGGGCACTTCGTCGACCTTGGTATAACGGTCGCGCAGAGTCTGGCCCAACATGGAATCGGGCACGACGGTCGAGGGCGTCACATCGGCACGGTCGATTACGGCCAGGTCGATAAGGTTTTTGAGACCGGTCTGGAAGAAGCTGTTCAAAAACGCATGGCGCAGCACACGCGTGTCCTCGTCGCCATCGGTGTTGAGGTAGCGCTCGAGCACGATGCGGTCTTCGGTGAGGGTGCCGGTCTTGTCACAGCACAGGACGTCCATGGCACCCAGGTTTTGAATCGCCGGCAGTTCCTTGACGATAACCTGACGACGGGCGAGGTCCTTGGCGCCCTGCGACAGGCTCGTGGTCACGATGACGGGAAGCATCTGCGGCGTGATGCCCACGGCCACGCTCGTGGCGAACAGCAGCGCGTCGATGACGTTGCCCTTGGTGGCGGCGTTGATGGCAAAGACGGCCGGCGCCATAACGAGCATGAGGCGTACGAGCAGCATGGAGACGCTCGAGACGCCGCGGTCAAACGCGCTCTTCTCGCCGCGCCCGTTGAGTATCTTGGCGATGCCGCCCAGGTAGGTGTCCGAGCCGGTGGCAACGACAAGCGCCACGGCGGTGCCGTTTTGCACGGAGGTGCCGGTAAAGACGGTGCTCTTGCAGGCAGAGAGCGGCAGCGCAGAGCCGTCGGCACCATCGACGACGGTGATGGCAGCGGTCTTCTCGACGGCCTCGCTCTCGCCGGTGAGTGCGGATTCGATGACAAACAGGTCGCGCGCGGTGATGACGCGGGCATCTGCCGGCACCATATCGCCGGCAGAGAGGCGGATCACATCGCCGGGGACGAGCTCGTCGAAGGGAATCTCGATGCGCTCGCCGTCGCGCAGGGCGGTGCAGGTGTTGGAGACCAGGTCCTTAAGGGCCTCGGCCGCATTGCCGCTGCGGGCTTCCTGGATAAACTTCATACCGCCCGATACCAGCAGCATGATACCGATGACGATGACCGTGGAGGGGTCGCGCTGCGGCTCGGGCACGGCGAGCACGTCGATGTAGAGCGAAACCAGCGCGAGCGCGGCGAGGATGCCGGCGAAGGGATCGATAAAGGCATCGGCGATGCGGCGGGCGAGCGTTTTGGTTGGCGCCTCGATGGTGTTGGGGCCGGAGGCGTCCAGACGCTCGGTTGCCTGCTCGGCGGTGAGGCCATTTACCGTGGCATCGAGCAGAACGAGGGCGTCCTCGGCGCTATGGGTGGCGGCGAATATGGTGTTCTTGGACAGGCCAGTGTGAGCGGCAGGGCGCGCCGTGCGGCGGCGCTTGGAGATAGCTTCGAGTACCGTGGCGGTTTTGAGCATCAGCATAGGGTCCTCCTTGTTGAAGGGAGTTAGCGTACGTGTCGTATTGAGTTGCAAAAAACCTAGATGCCGCTCACGTCAAGCTCACGAACCACCACAAAGGGGACAGGCACCTTTGTGGTGGCTTTGACGATCAGTTCGTGGCGCTTATGCGAATACGGAATCCTCGCGGCGTGCCGAGGGCGACATGCAGGTTTTTCGACTATGACTGCCTTCCATGGCACACCTCCTTAAGGCCGGGCGCTGCGCGCTTTGGGCATCTCGTACCCTTTTCAATCCGCCCGTATTCTTGACGAGGGGGTTTATCGTGTCAACCCCCATTGTTCGGAAAACCATTCCCCCTGACAAAGCCTTTACAGAATGCCGTGGCTCCAAAGCGCACCCGCATCGACGCTTCGCCTGCGCTAAACTGGAAGGCACGTACGCGATTACGAGAGGAGCCCGCATGGAGGCTTACAAGCAAGAGTTCATCAAGTTTATGGTTGAGTCCGACGTCCTTAAGTTCGGCAGCTTTACGCTCAAGAGCGGCCGTCAGTCCCCGTTTTTTATGAACGCCGGCGCTTACGTGACGGGCTATCAGCTCAAGAAGCTGGGCGAGTATTACGCCCAGGCCATCCACGATAACTTTGGCGACGACTTTGACGTGCTGTTTGGACCGGCCTACAAGGGTATTCCGCTGGCCGTCGTGACCGCAATTGCCTACCACGAGCTGTACGGCAAAGAGGTCAAGTACTGCTGCGACCGCAAGGAGGCCAAGGATCACGGCGCCGACAAGGGCAACCTGCTGGGTTATGAGCCCAAGGACGGCGACCGCGTGGTCATGGTCGAGGACGTCACCACCAGCGGCAAGTCCATCGACGAGACCTATCCTAAGGTCAAGGCTGCTGCCGATGTCGAGATCAAGGGCCTGATCGTGTCTCTCAACCGCATGGAGGTCGGCAAGGGCGGCGTGACCACCGCACAGAAGGAGATCGAGGCCAAGTACGGTTTCCCCGTCGCGAGCATCGTCTCCATGGCCGAGGTCGTCGAGACCCTCTACAACCACGAGATCGACGGCAAGGTTGTCATCGATGACGAGCTCAAGGCCGCCATCCGCTGACTGGCAGATCACAACGATCACCCTCGGTTTCACTTCGTAACGTCCCCGCCAGCGGAGGCTGCCGCGAAGCGAAACCGGGGGTGGTCTTGTCTATACACACAACATGCATACACAGAAAAGCCGCCGGACACCCCGAGAAGGTTGCCGCCTGCGGCGGACTTCACCGGTGGCGTGATACAAATGAACCATGAGTACGAATGACGCGCAGCAGTTGGCGTTTGACGGCATGGCGCCGCGCAAACGCCGCAAGCGCGCGCCCGCCGAGAAGATTGTGGCCGCGGAAGACCCGATCGCGCAGGTGGTGCTGGACGTGCAGGCGACCCATCTGGGCCAGACATTCGACTATCTCGTGGAGGAGCGGTGGTCGCAGGCCGCACGGCCCGGCGTCATGGTGCGGGTCCGGTTCGGGGGCAGGCTCCTCAACGGCGTGATCTGGAAGCGCACGGCAGCCAGCGCCACGCCCCGCTCCGCGCTGAGATTTCTTGAACGGGTGATCAGCCCGCACGTGCTGGTATCCGAATCCATGCGCGACGATATCACGCGCATCGCCGACGCCTATGGCGGCACGCGGGCCAACATACTTCGCCTGGCGGTCCCCCCGCGCGTGGCGCGCATCGACGGCGAACAGCAACTGGCCGCGCGTTCGCTATGGGTGGGAAGGCCCAGATTCTCGCACGTCTCGGACGAACTGATGCAACGGTGCTTCGACACGATACAGGCTTCATATGACGGCGCCGCCATGCTGCGCTCATCCCTGGAGGGCAGCTCGTTCGCCGCCCTGGTGATGGATGCGCGTCCGGGAGCGCGTGCGTGGGCTCGTGACGCCGCGTGGATGATCGCTGCCGCGATGAGGCAGAACCGTGCCGCCGTGGTGGTCCTGCCCGGGATAAGACAGTGCGAGGATCTCGCCGTTGCCCTGGAGGGACTGGGACTGTCCCGTTTCGCGCCGGGCGGCGCCGAGCATGGCGGATACTCCGGTGACTTCGTCGTGCTGGCCGCAGGACTGCCGCCGGCGGAACGGTACCGTGCCTATCTGGCGGCGGCGACCGGTCAGGTCGGGTGCGTCATCGGACTGCGTGCCGCCATGTATGCTCCGGTCGAGGGGCCGGCCCTGTTCATGATGGTGGATGATGCCGCGTACCAGCAGGCTGACGGGATGATGCCGTACGCGCAGGCACGCGGCGTCATGCGTCTGCGCGCTGAGTCGCACGGGGGAGTGTTTGTGGCGCTGTCGTACGCCCGTAGCCCGTTGAGCCAATGGGAATGCGAGGACCACACGGCCGTGACTGCCGTGAGCGGCCCGAGCGCATCCGTCACGCCGTTGCCAGCCGCTCGCAGGGATCAGATGCCGTGGGTGCGGTGGCTGAACCGTGAGGAGCTGGCGCGTCTCGCCGACCCGAGCATAGGCGCCCGCGTGCCGCATACCGCGGTGACGGTGTTGTCGAAGGCCTTGCAGACAGGGCCAGTGCTGCTGTCCATCCCCTCGGACGGCATGCAGGAGGCGTTGGGCTGCGTGAAATGCCATGCGCAGGCTCGTTGCGCGAAATGCACCGGCCCGCTGGGGCGCATGGGTGATGGGGTGCCGCGCTGCCGGTGGTGCGCTGCGGCGGCGGTCGACTGGCATTGCCCGCATTGCGGCTGCGAGCGCATGCGCGTGATACGGGTTGGCGCAACCGGCACCGCCCGCGAGCTGGGCGGCCTGTTCCGCGGGGTGTCCGTCGTCATATCGTCGCCGAGCCAGCCGCGAGGCGTCGTCGAGTACGTGGATGATGCGCCGCGCATCGTCATCGCCACGCCGGGAGCGGAGCCTCGCGTGCTGCCTGCATCCCGTCAATCGGAGCAGGATGCCGGCGAATATCGTGCCGTGGCGATCCTGGACGCGTGGAACAGTCTGTATGCGCCGGGTGTGGACGCCCGCGTGGACGCGCTGACGGCGTGGATGCGGGTCATGGCGTTGTGTGCGCCCCGCACTCGTGGTGGACAGGGTCTGCTGATTGGTGAATGCGATCCTGCAGTGGCCCATGCGCTGATGATGTGGGATTCGGTGTCGCTCGCCCGGAACGAATTGCTGGAGCGTGGGCAGGCCGGCATGCCTCCGGTGTGCGCGGTCGCATGCGTATGGGGGCGTCGGGATGCGGTGATGGCCGCCTTGGACGATATCGGCGTGCTGCGCGGCGATTGGGCCTCGCTGGATGTTGCGGGGGAGCCGATACCCGGCATGCTGGGGCCGGTGCCGATAGCGGCTCCGGTGACGGTGAGCGAACGCGAGCTGGAGAGCATGCAGGACCGGGTCAAGGCCTTGGTCCGTGTGCCGGTCGGCATGCGTGCCCAATTGGCCGTCCGCCTGCGGTCCGCGGTGGCGCGTCACATGGCGTCGCGCACTCCCGGCGAACTGCGGTTCCAAATCGATCCCAAGGATTTGATCTGATCCGAGAGATTATCCGCCGCGTCGAGGTGTCGTTTCGAGGAAAGCGGCGGCGTGACATGTCTGACTGCCGATTGAATCATTCGGAACCTTTTGTTTCGGTTGGTGAGATGAGATGGGGATTCCTTGCCACGAAACGTCAAAAATCGCTGTTTTCGGCATTCGGTCCACTTCTTGTGCCACAAGATCGGATTTAACCGGTTACATGCCGTTTCGAGCCATGAGACCGAAACTGGGAATCATTGGAAAATGGCGATTCTGTTATTCGGAGCGGATTTTTCGTGTCGGTCGTGTGGCACGAAATGTCGAGAACGCTTGTTTTTCGCATCTCGTGGCAATGTATTCGGTCGAGAAATGCATTTCACCTGTGTGCAAAACCACTCGGGACATACCGGAACGTGTGGTCGTGGAACGGCTTCGATTACATAAAACACATGCGACCGAAAGGCGGAATCGTTTTGACCAGGCCGTCACTGCATCCGGTGCCACCATGCAGGCCGGGCCTGATTCACTGGCGGAGACCAAAATGGCCGACCAGGCGCGGAAGGATTCCTCTTTCCGAGAATGCGACGGGTGCTGGTACGGCGACCGTTGTCTTGCTCACGGCGATTATGGCGCTGATGGATGTCGGCGTATATGACATTTGCCGCGTAGATTCGGGGCTGCCGAAACGATTCGGACGAAAGCTTTCAGACGCGGCGCTTATAGTTGCATGCCGGAATGCATCGGTGCGGCGGATGATTCGCCGCGTCGTCTCGATGGCATGGAACCATGGATGTGCGCGGCCGCGCGCCGCGGAATCGTTCATTGGAATCGTTCATATGGATGGAGGCATCATGAAGGGTTGGCCGGGCGAACCGGATATGGAACATGACGTGCTGGTGGCGCAGGGACCCGCCGCGGCCGCCGACGGCAAGCCGATCAGCAACGTGATTTTCGATTTCGGCAACGTGCTGATCTACTGGGATCCGTCCGTCGTGCTGCTGCCCAGGTATTCGCAGGAGACCATCGACCAGTTCCTCGACAATGACATCTCCGGCTTCTACGACGCGAACGACCGCATGGACGGCGGCGCAAGCCCCGACGAGGGCGTGGCGTGGATGCGCGAGCATTACGGCGACAAGTGGGCGGATATCCTGCGCTACTATCTCGACAATTTCGAGGATTCCCTGACCGGCGTCGTGCCGGGTGCCCGCGTGCTCGTCAACGATCTGAAGGCCGCCGGCATTGGAGTATGGGGCCTGTCGAACTGGGAGAAGGAACTGTTCCCGATCGCGCTGAAGCACTGCGAGATCCTGCAGCGGCTCGACGGCCGTCTGGTGTCGGGGTACGTGCACATGCGCAAGCCGCACAAGGACATCTACGAGAAGGCCTTGGAGGAGTTCGGCATCAGCGCCGAAAGCAGCGTATTCATCGATGACAAGGCGATGAACATCGCGGGCGCGAACGAGGCCGGCATCCGCGGCATTCGCTTCTCGGACGCCCGCAAGCTGCGCGAGCTGCTGATCGAGCAGGGCATCGATATCCCGGCGGTTCAGTGACCTCCGCCCGTCCGCACGTCGTCCGGCGTTCGACGATGATGACAGGGCAGATGGCCTGAAGTCCCAATACCGTGGAAGGAAACGGAACACATGTTGAAAATCCTCTTTGCCGGCACGCCTGATGTCGCGGTGCCGTCCCTGCGCGCCCTCGCCGCGGACAGCGAGCACTTCGAAGTGGTCGCAGTGCTCACCCGCCCGGACGCGCCCACCGGACGCGGACGCAAGCTCACGCCCAGCCCGGTCAAGACTGCCGCGCTGGAACTGGGATTGCCGGTACTGGAATCCGACCCGGCCGAGCCGACGTTCCTTGACGAGCTGAAGGTCACCGGCGCACAGGCCGCCGCGGTCATCGCATACGGACGAATCCTGAAGCAGTCCGTGCTGGACGCGCTGCCCTGCGGCTGGTACAACCTGCATTTCTCGCTGCTGCCGCATTGGCGTGGCGCGGCCCCCGTGCAACGAGCCATCTGGTCGGGCGACGATATGACCGGCACCAGCGTGTTCCGCATCACGCGAGCGATGGATGCCGGCCCGCTGCTGGTGCAATCCGAAACGCCGATCGGCGAGCATGAGACCGCCGGCGACCTGCTGACCCGTCTGGGAGAATCCGGAGCGCTGGTGCTGCGCGACGCGCTGCGCACCGTCGAGGACGGTACCGCCGATCCCGTGGAACAGGCGGAAGGCGATTACCCGGTGGCGGAGAAGATCCGCGTCAACGACGCGCATATCGATTTCAGTGCGCCGGTGGAAGCGGTCGACCGTCAGATTCGCGCGTGCACGCCGAATCCCGGGGCATGGACCGAACTGGATGCAGGCGGTCTCGGGCTCGACGACGGGCTGTCCACGCTGCACGTGCTGCGGGCGCACCCGGCCGATATGACCAATCCGAACGTACCCGGGTCGTTGGTGTCTGGGGCGCTCGCAGCTGGCAAGAAGAATGTCTGGATCGGCACAGGCTCCACACCTCTGGAATTGCTGGAGGTCAAGGCTCAGGGCAAGAAGGCGATGCGCGCCGCCGACTGGGCGCGAGGAGCCCGACTCTCCGAAGCCGCGCGCTGCCGGTAACGAGGTGCGCGTTGCGGACTGGAGGTAAGTGAAACCACCCCCAGTCTCGCTGTCGCTCGCCCTCGCCTGCAAATGGCCCTGCCCTTTGCTTTACGGCTCGGCCCGCCAGCGGGGCAATTATCACGCTCTCGCTGGAGGGAGCTGTCGCGAAGCGACTGAGGGTGGTCTTGGCGCTATCGCCGTGCGACGTCAGCGCAGGAAGTCCAGCACCTTGGTCAGGTCGCGCTCGTTGATGGACTCGTGGGCGGCGAGCTGAGTCTTCGGCTTGGCGCAGAAGGCGATGCCGAGCCCGGCCGCCTGAATCATCGGGATGTCGTTCGCGCCGTCGCCGACCGCCACGGTCTGGCTCATGGGAACCCCGTCTCGGGCGGCCCACGCCTGCAATGCATGCAGTTTCACCGTCTTGCACACGATATTGCCCAGCACCTTGCCGGTCAGCGCGCCATCCACCACTTCCAGACGGTTCGCCAGCCAATGGTCGATATGCCCTTCGGCGGCGAGACGGTCAACGACCTCATGGAATCCCCCGGACACGACGCCGACCTTCCAACCATGACGGTGAAGCTCGTCGATCAGCGCCAACGCGCCATTGGTGAAGTGCAGCTTGTCGTGCACGGTGTTGAACACGCTCACGGGCAGTCCCTTGAGCAATGCGACACGCTCACGCAGCGCATCACAGAATTCGATTTCCCCGCGCATGGCACGTTCGGTGACCTTCGCTATCTCGTCGCCGCTGCCGGCCGCCTCGCCGAGCTCGTCGATGACTTCCTCGTCGATCAGCGTGGAATCCACATCCATGACAAGCAGACCAGGCTTCGACAGCGTCGGCGCGGCCGCGGTGCCGTCACCGTCACCCATGGTGTCCGAGGGCGATTGGTGCGCGGCCGCGAACGCCTCCACGTCGGACACGTCATACGATTCGTCAGAAGGTTGCAAAGTTTCGTCAAGCATACCGTCGATTGTCGGAAATCGTTGGGACAATATCCGGTATGCATGAATCCCTGCGCATATCGGCCTTCGCGCCCGCTGCGGTGCACGGAGCGGGCGACTCCGGCTCCGCTGTCGGCGCCATTGCCAAGGTCATTGTGGCCGTCGCGGCCCCGGCGATTCGCCGGGCGCGTAATCTGATAGGGAAGCGTGCTCGAAAAAGGGGCGAACAGTGAACGATATCATGCACGACGGCACTCCGGATGGCATATGGAATTCGCAGGACCATCCGTCAGGCCTACCTGATTCAGGGCCGGTCTCATCGGCGGGCACGGGTGCCGAAAGCGCCACGGCACGACAGGACGTGAGGAAGATACGGGAGAACGTCGCACGTGAGCTGGCGGCCGCCAATGACCAGCTGATGGCCAAGAACCATGCGCTCGCGCAGGCGCTGTCGCGCGCGGGCAAGGAACTCACCAAGGCGAAAGCGCAGCTGTCGCAGATGGCCCAGCCCCCGAAGACCTTCGCGACGATGGTCAAGGTCGACTCGTCGATGACCGACGAGCTCGGCGTCCAGCATGCGTCGGCCGAGATCCTGACGGGCGGCAGGCGGCTGGTCGTGCCTGTGGCAGCCAACGTCAACGCGTCCCGGCTGACGGCCGGCGCCTGCGTGCTGCTCAACGAGAACATGGTATTGGTCGAGCAGCGCGGCACGGACATGCTCGGCTCTGTCCGCACGATCCGCCAGGTGCTTGATGACGGGCGTCTGATCGTCGCGGATGGCGGCGGCAACCCCAGCGTGATCCGGCGCTCGGGAGCGTTGGCGCACGAGACGTTCGCCAACGGGCAGCGCGTCATCGTCGACCCGTCGGGCCGGCTCGCCCTGGAACTGCTGCCCGACGAGAACGATGCCGATCTGGTGCTGGAGGAGGTTCCCGATGTCACCTTCGCCGACATCGGCGGACTTGACAGCCAGATCGAACGCATCCGGGACGCCGTGC
>URWC01000030.1 GCA_900551555.1 uncultured Collinsella sp.
CGGGTGCCGTGCCCCACCACTACACCGGCACGTTCTTTGGGTCCGTCATGGTTGACGACCACGACACCTGCGAAGTCTCGCTCACCGATGTGTCGCAGATCGTCGGCAGCGTGTTGCAGGACATCGACACACAGATGGTCGCCTCGGTCGTCGAGGACGAGATGCTCTTTGGCCTCGAGAACTTTGGCGTTCCCCACGACCAGATCGAGCGGCGCGTGAGCGAAACGCTCGAGACCGTCGGCATCAGCGACCTGCGCGACCGCGAGATCGCCACCCTCTCGGGCGGACAGAAGCAAAAGGTAGCCATCGCCGCCATCCTCGCCATGCGTCCGCGCGTCTTGGTTCTCGACGAGCCCACCGCGGCACTCGACCCCGCTAGCTCCACGTTGGTCTTCGAGACGCTGCGTGAGGCAAACCGCGCACTTGGAATCACCATCGTCGTCGTTGAGCAAAAGGTCGCCCTGCTCTCGGAGTACTGCAACCGCGTGCTCGTGCTCAACCATGGCGAAATCGCGCTGCAGGGCGAGCCACACGAGGTCTTCGCGCATACCGACGAGCTCCGTGTCATCGGCGTCGACTGCCCTCGCGTCACACGTATCTTCAATAGCCTCGAGGCCGATGGCCTGGTAAGCGGCACCCCCTGCTTGGATGTCGATGAGGCCGAGCGCCTGATTTCGGGCATCGTCGACCCCGCACACGCGGCTATCGAAGCCCAGGCGCCCGCCGGTTCTCCGCATGCACCGTCGTTGCGTCCTCATGCCAAGGACGCCGAACCCGTACTCACCTTCGACCATGTTGAGTTTGCCTATCCCAATGGCGGAGCCGCCGTACGCGACCTTAGCCTGACGCTCTATCCTGGCGAGCTCGTGGGCATCGTCGGCCAAAACGGCGCCGGCAAGACCACGCTCACCAAACTGCTCACAGGCCTGCTTAAGCCCGCCTCGGGCAGCGTGCGCGTCACGGGACTGGATACCGCAGCCGTTCCCACGAGCCGCATCGCTCGCGAGGTCGCGACCCTCTTCCAAAACCCCGACCGCCAGATCTGCAAGGACACCGTGCTCGACGAGGTCGCCTTTGGCCTGGAGCTTGGCGGCATGGACCGTGCCGAGGCTCTGCGTCGTGCCCAACTCGTCATCGACCGCTTTGGCCTGCCTGCCGATGAGGCGCCGTTCTCGCTTTCGCGTGGCCAGCGACAAATGGTGGCGCTTGCCTCCGTCGTAGTGGTTGAGCCCAAGATCGTCGTACTCGATGAGCCCACGAGCGGCCTTGATTACCGCGAGTGCATGACCGTCATGGAAACGGTGCGCACCATGGCCGAGCGCGGTTGCGCCGTTATCATGGTCTGCCACGATATGGAAGTCGTCTCGGATTTTGCCGAGCGCATTGTGGTGATGGCCGACGGTCGCATCCTCGACCGCGGCCGCACGCACGAGCTATTCTCGAACATCGAACTCATGCAGCATGCCTACGTGGAGCCTCCCCAGGTTATTGAACTCTCGCGCCGTCTGGCATCTTCCGTCTCGCCCGCTTTTGCGCAGGTGAGCGAGGTCACCGATGTCGTTCGAATTACCAAGGAGATGGTCCACCGTGGTTAACGTCATCGACTACATGCCGGGCGATACGCTGCTGCATCGCCTGAACCCCGTCGTCAAACTGGGCCTCGCCGCTGCCATCATCGTCGGCATCTTCTTGTCCGACACCTACGTAGCGCTGCTGGGCTTTTTGGCACTCACCCTTGCACTGGGTGCCTATGCCGGCGTCGTCGATCGTCTGTTCTCGCTGCTCAAGTTGCTGATTCCGCTCGCGTTTATCATGCTGGTGCTCCAGCTGGCCTTTATGCGCGATGACAACGTGGTGTGGGGTTTTATCACCGACACGGGCCTCATCACAGGATCGAAGGCCTGCCTGCGCCTGCTGGGTGTGGCGTTACCACTCATCCTCATGCTCATGGTGACCAAGCTCAACGACCTTGCCAACGCCTGCGTCGAGGTGCTGCACGTGCCGTATCGCTATGCCTTCACCTTTACCACGGCGCTGCGCTTTGTGCCGGTGTTTGGTCAGGAGATGAATGCCATCATGGAGGCGCAGACCGCACGCGGCGTCGAGTACGACACCAAGAACCCCATCAAGAAGCTTAAGCTCATGTTGCCACTGTGCGTGCCGCTGCTCATCTCAAGCGTGGGCAAGACCGATGCCACAGCCTTGGCGGCAGAACAGCGCGGCTTCTATCTGCGTACGCGCGCCAGCTCGTATAAGCGTTACCCCATCAAGGGTCTGGATATCGCCGTGCTCGCCATCAGCGCCGCCCTCATCATCCTGGGATTCCTGTTCTAGCTCATCGTCAGTACCAACCGCCTAATGCAAAAGGCCTCGGCTCGCACCAAACGAGCCGAGGCCTTTACTGTTTCCCCAGATAAAAACCTACCAAAATATACCTGTCCCCTTTTGGCAGGTCGAGGGCTATTGGCGGTAGGGGGCGCCGCTGCGAATGATGGATTCACGCACCAGGACGTCCATGGCGTCGAGGGTGATCTCGGGCATCTCGCGGTACTTCTGCAGCACCGAAAGCTCCGTGCAGGCCAGGATGACGCGGTCGCAGCCGCTGCGGGCGAACTCCCACATCACGCGGTCGAACTTATCCATGTCGGGCTCGCGTCCGGCCTTGACGTCGTCGTAGATAAGCGACATCACGTCGGCCTGACGCTTCTCGCTGGGATAGACGACCTCAACGCCCGCCGCCTCGCATTCGCGCCCGTAGACGCCCGCACCCACGGTGCCATCGGTACCCATAATGCCGATCTTGCGCACCGGCTCGGCCGGCATGCTCAGGTTGGGGTCGAACTCGCACTCCCCCATCACCGCACCGGCCAGAGCATAGCGCACCGACTCGCGCGGCATGTGGATAATCGGCACCGCCGTAAACGACTGGATCTGATCGTAGAAGTAGTGTGACGTATTGCAGGGAATGGCAATGTGCGCACAGCCCAGCGATTCGAGCGCCTGGGCGCACTCCTTCATGGTCGCTAGCAGCTCGGCATGCTCACCGGTCTTGATGGCCAGCGTGCGGTCGGGCATGGTCGACTTGGAAAGCACCACCATGTCGATATGTTCCTGGTCGCACGTAGCGGCCGTATGGCGCACCACCTGGTCGTAGTAATACGACGTGGCCTCGGCGCCCATGCCGCCGATAACTCCCAGCTTTTCCATCGCCGCCTCCTTGGTGACGCTTGCGCAATTGCGCGTATCATACCCGCGCCCGCCCGATGTAAACCGGACGGGCGCCGCACTCATCTACTTGTAATACGTCTTGAACAGCTTAAAGTGACGCAGCTTGGTGTGCCACATGCGCAGCCAGCGGTTAAAGACAAAATCGCCCTTCATAAACGAAGGGTCGGCGCCCTTGCCTTCCTTGTCCAGGCGATGCACCTTAGCGCGCAGCTCAGGATCCTTGACGTACTTGTCGACGACACCCATGGGGACGACCATCCACAGCGCCTCGTCCTGCGCCGTCACAAACTCTGGCTCAAACGGGCGGTTGAACACATACTCGTCTACCACGTACTTGGCAACGTTAAAGCCGCTGTTGGTGACATAGTAGTTGCTGCGGCCCTGGCGGGTATTGAAGTCGAAGAACTTAAACGAGCCATCGCGCTCGTCATACTTCACGTCAAAGTTGGAATAGCCCACAAAGTGAAGGTCCTCGAGCAGCTTGCGCACGCCACCCATAAGCTCGTCATTGGGCTCGGTGATGATACAGGCATGGTTGCCAACGCCATGGGGCTGATGCTCCTCGAGTAGCACGTGGCCCAGGCACATCATGCGTACCTTACCGTTGCGATCGGAATAGCTGGTGAGCACGCGCATGTACTCGTCGTTGCCGGGCACGCGGTCCTGCAAGATCAGGTCGTCGGTGTAGCCGCTGGCATAGGAGTCACGGATAACCTGCTCCAGCTCGGCGCGATCGGCAATCTCATAAGCCTTCTTCTGGCCCTCGAACTCATGCTGCCACCACATGATGCCGTCGGACGGCTTCAGGATCATCGGGAACGGGAAGTCGATCTGGTCGAGCACTTCGGCCGGCGCCTCGCCTTGCGCGTTGAGCATCTGCGCAGTAAAGGTAAAGGTATGCGGATACGGCACGCCGTGCTTCTCGCACAGCTCGTAGAAGATCTCCTTCTTCTGGCACTGCTCGAGCATGCTGTAGGGTGCGTAGGGCGCAACGATGTTATCCGCCAGCCTATCGGCATCCTTTGCCTGGGCCACCAGGGCGACATAGTTATCGCCGCAGCCCATCAGGACGATCGTCTTATCGGCATGCGTCTGGGCAATGCCGTTGACGGTCTTGAGCATCACGGGCATGGTGTCGATGTCGACATTGGGCGTGTAGTCGATAATCTGGCTGCGATACGCAGGGCCCGTCTGGTACTTGCCAAAGACCAGACTCTTGACCTGGTACTCCTCGTAGAAGGCGCGCGCCACCGAATAGGCGTTGATGTCGCCACCAAGCAGCACGGGAATGAACTCGCGCTCTGTAAATTGCAATGCCATGGAAACTTCCTATCATGAACTGCCCACACAACGGGCGGTCTTTGCGCAACTGATTTATTCTAGCGTGCCAAGCCGCCGGCGCCCAAAGCTCCACCGTATCTATGGCAATCGACGTAATCGTCCAGCACGAAGACGGCGCCCACCGTTGTATGACAATGGGCAATGAACCTACCGTTGTTGTAGGATTCAGCGTATTGACATCCTCGAGCGAAAGGCGCGCACGTGCCCCAAGACCATCCGACCGATAATCCCATCCTCAATGCCGCGAGGCGCGAGCTGGCGGAACGTGCGAAAGCGACCGCTCCCCTGTGCACGGCAAACGACGCCTACAACGGACCCGCCCGCATCGTCTCGATCAACACGTCGGCACACAAGGGCACGCGCAAGTCGCCCGTCGCCGATGGGCACGACACCGTTATAGAGCAATTTGGCCTCGCCTCCGATGCGCACGCCGGGCATTGGCACCGTCAGGTTTCCTTTTTGGCCGCAGAGTCCATCCAGACGGCGCAGGCCCGCGGACTCGATGTGCGCAAGGGTGACTTTGGAGAGAACTTCACAACCCGGGGCATCAACCTGCTCTCGCTCCCCTTGGGCACACAGCTCAAGCTTGGAAGCGACGTGCTCGTCGAAATCAGCCAAATCGGCAAGGTCTGCCACACCCGTTGCGCCATCTACTATCTCGCCGACGACTGCATCTTTCCCCACGAGGGCGTTTTTGGCGTGGTACTAAAGGGCGGAGAGGTCTACGCCGGCGACGATATCCAGGTAATCAAACTCGGCGACGGCACCTGTTCGTTCACCCCCGCCGAGGCCCTCAAAGAGATTGAGCAGGCTCGCCAGAAGGGCACGCTGTAGTTATAAAACCCCACGTTGAGATGGCTTTTACAGCCCAAAACTCCTCTCAAACAGGGCTCTGTAACGTTAAAGTTGAACTCTATGGTTTCTCAACAATTCATCATAACTGCAGGTCAAAGCCAAAGTCTCAAGTTCAACTTGACCCTTTGGAACCTTTAAGGTTCAAGTTGAGGTCGAAAGCAGTAGTAGAATACCGTTCGAACCATAACCTACGATTGATTGCAGAGGGACTGGATGCAGCATTCGAATCATCGCACCGCAGCGCTCATTGCGTCGAAGCCGGCTCGTATCATCACGAGCGCCGCGCTCGCCGTTGCGCTGACGGCCACGCCGATGCTCTCCCCCGTTGCGGCGTATGCCGCCTCGCAGGCAACGCAGGACCAGCTTTCCGCAGCCCAGCAGAAGATCGAAGCCGCCACGAGCGCCTACAACGACGCCCGCACCAAACTCGATGACCTGCAAAAGCAGATTGACTCCAATGAGGCAAGCATCGAGGAAATCGAGGCTAAGCTTCCCGAGCAGCAGGCCAAGGCAAGCTCCGCCATGCGCGATCTGTACAAGTATCAGAAGGGCACCAATCCCATCGTGAGCTTCCTGGTCAACGCGCAGAGCCTGGGTGAGTTCATCACGACCTGCAAATACACCAACCAGATCACGAGCTCGAGCGTCGACGAGATCGAAGAGCTCAATAACATGCAAACCGAACTCGAGCAGAACAAGGCCGAGCTCCAGCAAGCCAAGTCTCAGCTTGAGGCAGAGCAGAAAAACGCCGAGGATGCGCTGGCGCAGGCCCAGCAGCTCCGCAGCGAGGCACAGGCAAAAGCAGAGCAGGAAAATGCCGCCGAGCTTGCCAAGCTTGAGGCCGATAAGGCCGCTGCCGCCGAGAAGCTCTCGGGCGAGGGCGTAAGCGGCAGCAATTCCAGCAGCCAGGCCACCAACACCAACACCACCATCGACACCACGGTGAACAACGCCAATACCGGTAGCTCCGATTACGATTCGTTCATTAATGAGTGGACAGGCCGCATCGACAATTATCTCGCCGGCTCTCCCATGGCAGGCCAGGGCTACAACTTTGCCGTCGCCGCTTGGAATACCGGTGTCGACCCCCGTTGGTCCCCCGCTATCGCCTGCATCGAGAGCACCAAGGGTGCTTATTGTGCCAATTCTTACAACGCCTGGGGCTGGAGTGCACGTGGCGGCGGTTGGCGCAGCTTTGGCAGCTGGAGCGAGGGCATCTCCGCTCACGTTGCCTATCTGGGCGCCAACTACGGCTCCACCCTTACCCCGGCAGCGGCCAAAAAGTACTGCCCGCCCACGTGGCAGGACTGGTACAACAAAGTCGCCGCTCAGATGAACCGCATCTAAGTGCAACTGCAAAGGGCCCCAATGGGGCCCTTTTCTTTTAGGTAGCGGAGGTATCGACGACGCCGGTCGCATTGGCAACCGCAACTATGACGATCATGCATAGGAGCAGCACACCCAATGCCTTGAGCCAGAGTTTCGCGAGTTTCTTGCCGCGATAGCTGTCGAGCAGTGCGAATCGCCGACGAAGACGGCGCTTATCGAGCAGCGCAAAATGCATAAGCACCATAAGGCCATCGACAAAGAAAAAATACTCGATTATGAGAAACCACGTCGGGTAGCTTTGGTTTGCTCCGGTGGGGTGAAAGACGGCAAAGTGACTTCCGGCAAAGAACACAAGCAGCGAGAAGCAGACGAGCGTATTCCAAATGCGCCCCAGAGACTCCGGAACACGAGAGAGCAGACCGCATGCAGCGGAGGTGGCAGGCCTAGGAAGCTCTGCGGGGTTTCGGAGCCCTTGGGGCGTCAACCCCGTCTCCAAGGCCGGAGTATGGACAAGCACAGCCGCAGGAGGCCGCACGGGGCGACTCAGATCGTATGCCGCGCGCGTCGCCCGTCCCAACGCTTCCGCGCTCGCAAAACGCTTGGCCGGGTCGAGTGCCATCGACATGCAGACGGCATCGGTAAGTGAAGTGGGAATGCCGCGCGCCTCGCATTGCTCGCGCATGTCGAGCCCCGGTTTAGGGTCGACTCCCGTCAAGCAGAAGAACAACAGGGCGCCAAGTGCGTAGACGTCGCTGCGCACACTCGTCTGCCCAAACCCATACTGCTCAGGCGGCGCATAGGGTCGCGTGCCAAACTTGACGGTGTCGGCATCGGCGCCATCGCGCCATACGCGCGCGATCCCCAAGTCGATAATCACCAGCGATGAAAATGTCAGGCCGTCATCAGGCGTATAGTTGGCACCTGTCACGATGATATTCGACGGCTTGAGGTCGCGATGGATCACCGGCGCCGACGTCTCCCCCGCCATTACAAAACCGGCATGGAGCTCGCCCACGGCGTCGCAAAGGACAGGATACAATTCACGCGCATAATCGGGGGTGGCTCCCAGACGGTCCACCAGCGCCCCGAGCGTCTCCCCTTCGATGTATTCCATAACCACGTTGAGCTCGTCGCCCACACGACGGCAATCGACGATTCTGGGCAGATGCTCAAAACGCCTGCCTGCCCGCTGAGCGGCAAACAGACGCTCGTATGCCCCGCCGATTTGAGCCGAAGCATCGATGCGTTTGCGGACAAAGGGGCCGAGCGAACCGCCGCCGGTTCCTTCAAAGTACACGAGCTCGGTTGTTTCAACGGACGAGCGCTTAAGTACACGCTCCACGCGATAGCTGTCGTCGCGATCGAGCGACGCCAGGTGCTCGGCAAGCGCTGCGGTCAGCTCGTCATTGGAATATGTTGGGGTCTGAGTATCCATAGCCTCCATCATAGCGCAGGGCGCAGACACCCCATGGCATCCGCACCCCGTTCGTTTGCATCGCTGTTCGACAGCTCCGCCGGCTCAGATATCAGCCGCTAACTCACCGTCTCCTCGCCAAAGCGATACAGCTCCTCGTTGACCTTTTGGAGGCTGCACCCGCGATCGATGCAAAAGATGATAATCGCATCGCGGCGGTCCTTACAATTGAGGATGTTGGCACCCGCCGCCGTCAAGGCGCGGTTGGTCTCCTTGAGCGTTAGCGCCATGGCGAAGGCAATCTGCAGCACCTTATTGCGACTCGGATGACGCGCACCGGTAAAGATCTGATAGCCAAAGGTCTCATTGAGATCGGCCATACGAACCACGCGCGAGCGCTCCAAGCCCTTTTCCTGCAGCAGCTGCTTCAGGTAGTCCGAAAGCGACGGGGTGGCAAAGTCGTGCTCCTTGATATAGCCATCGATGTTTGGCGCGTCGAGAAGCTCATTGAGTAACTCGTCAGTCAGCTTTTTATCGGGCATACGACCTCACCTCCCCCAGTGCATGCAACATGCTAGAAACCGCTTACGTCCGAACGCTCCCAGCTAGCAACCTGGTCGGGAGACACCGTACCCAGCGCCTCGAACTTCCAGGAGCCGCCCGCCTTCAGATGATTGGTGTTTGCAAGAGCCGTTCCAACCTGGTTGCCATCGGCATCATACAGAACATATTCAATCTGAATGTAGCTCTTTTCCTTGTCCGTGTTATTGGTCAGCGTGCCCGAGATCTTATAGGTAAACTGATTGGAAGTGTCTTCAGCCTCGTCAGCAATGGTATACGGTTCTTGCGGTTCTTTTTGCTCCTCAGCCTGCTGTGTCGTCTCGGCAGGTTTTGCCGAATCGCTCGCAGACGAATCGGTTAAGTTGCCGCCCATAGAGCCCACGGCACCGACAATAACCAGCACTACGATGATGCCTAGGACAATCTTGCCGATCGGCTTCTTTCCCTCTTTTGCCATTATTCATCCTTCCTACGATCCGGCTACCGTGCCGGCACACAGCACATCGTAGGAAGGATTAAACTTGAATTCATTAGCTGAGAGCTAAGGTTGCGGTAAACGGCCAATGCAGTTATCCAAACGCCGAGCAAACGCACTTTGCGCGACCGTCTGCCGGCAGCGCATCAACCCACCGTGACGGATTCCCCGGTAAAGGCACTGACCATCAACAGGACAAAGAACACCAGGTAGCTGACACTCAGCGGGTACGCAATGACCAGGAATACAACCCAGCCGACATTGGTTTTACCGCCGGCACGGCGTCGCTCGCGATTGCGGCAGAGCCAAATCGTCACGCCGATGGCAGTGATAAACAGTACGAGTGCCGCCGCAGCCAGCCCAGCAAGCGCAAACATCACGCCAATGCTCACAGCAATAACCGGAAGCAACAACAAGCCGCATCCACACCCACCGGGACTATAAACGGCAGACTGTCGGCGTCGTTCCATCGTCACTCCAACCTCAATATCTTTGAGCACTACAACGCAGCGGCCTGCTGGACAGGAACGATCTTATTCAGCTCCGGTTCGATCCGCCTTTTCTCGGCCTCAAGGTCAAACGCCACCTGAGCGCGCAGCCAATAACCATCCGTCAGGCCAAAATAACGGCAAAGACGGAGGTCGGTGTCGGCCGTCACGCGACGTTTTCCCAAGACAATCTGCCCGATACGCTGAGCCGGAATCCCAGTCTCTTTCGCAAGGCGATATTGAGAAATGCCCATGGGAACAAGAAACTCCTCTTTGAGAAGCTCACCAGGAGTCACCGGCGACAGCAAATCGGCCGAAGTCTCATCACTTGTGATAATCGACGATTTCGACATTCCAAGCCATCTCCTGTCTCCACTCAAAACAGACCCGATAGCGCTCGTTAACACGGATGCTATATTGACCGGCACGATCGCCCTTCAAAGCTTCCAGGCGGTTGCCCGGTGGAACGCGAAGATCATCAAGCGAAGCACAAACCTGCAGTTGGCGAATCTTCCTCAACGCAACACGCTCAAAGGGCACGAACCTCCTGACCCGCACACCCATGGCAAAGCGTTCGGTATCCTCATCTTTATACGATGCAATCATAGTATCGCCTTACGTTAGTAACGTCAAACGTTTCTATAGACTTACATCTCTATTATATCGTACGTTTGTTCGTGTTTTCTAGAACAAATAGTCCTTCACGCCTTAGTCAAGCGAAAGTAATCGTTTGTAGACATCGAGGCCTTTGAGTAGGATTTCCTCGTCGAAGAGCATGCTATCGGTATGCAGAGCGCTTGTTGCATAGGCGGGGCAGCCATCCGAATCACTCGGGTTGTCTTGGTCCTCTGGCACGCCCGTGCCTAGCAAGAAGAACACGCCCGGCAGATGGCGCTGATAGAACGCGAAATCCTCGGCGATTAGCAGCGGCTCGTCCACGAGCTGCAATTCGGGCAGAGCGGGCGCGATTCGGGCAAACAACTCAGGATCGTTATCGACCGGTGGATAGCCCTCGGCAAAGTCGAGATCATACGTGCAGCCCGTTGCGGTGCACGCCTCGTCGAGTACACGGCGTACGCCCTCGCGCGCACGGTCGAACATGTCGTCCGTAAACACACGCAGGCTGCCGGCAACATGGGCCTCCCCTGCCACCGCATTGCAGACGGTACCGGCCTGCAGCAAGCCGAACTTACCAATGCAGGGCTCGTCGGCACCCAGCTTGTCCATGAGTTCGCGCTCGGAAACCAAGAACTTGGCAGCCGCCAATGCCGCATCGTGCGATTCGCCAACGGGAACGCCGTAGGTCTTAGCGATATGGATGCTCGTCCCGTGAATGTGCACATGCGTCTCGCTCGAACGCGCTAGCAGCGGACCAGGGCAGCTCGCCAACTTGCCGGCGGGCAGATCGGGCCACACATGGAAGCCAAAAATGCGGTCGGCCCCATAGCGCTCGAACACACCGCTCTCGCATACCGTATTGGCACCACCGGTCGTTTCCTCGGCCGGCTGGAACACAAAGAGAACATTGCGCCTAATGGCGCCCGGATGCTCGCGAATCGTACGGTCGACATACGTCGCGGCGGCAAGCGCCATGGCCATGTGTCCGTCATGTCCGCAAGCGTGCATCTTGCCGGGATGGGTTGAGGCAAAGGCCGCTCCCGTCGCTTCCGTGATGGGCAGCGCATCCATATCGGCACGAATCGCCGTGGCATGCGCGGCATCAACGCCGGCGTCGAAGAAAGCACAGACGCAGCTGGGGCACGGATGGGTCACTTCGCAGGTGAGCGGTGCCAGCACGCCCTCGATATAGGCAATGGTTTGCGGAAGATCGAAATCGAGCTCCGGAATGCGATGGAGATCGCGGCGATAGCGACGGAGTTCTTGGAGCTCAGTCATAGAGGATCCCTTCGTGAGGCACATCTGTTGCAACTTATTGTGATACAGGATTGTGGCGCACATGTTTCCAGTATATCCCTGCATTTTTTAAACGTTATATACGAATACTCTTGTTTGGTAAAGTGCAACGTGATAGGGTCTTTACCACTTGATAGAGGCGCGGGCACGAAGAGCCGCGGGCGAGCCGGCAGGCTTTGACCCCGTGGGGAGGCGAAACCCGCCGAACTGGGTTTTACGGGCACGAACAACCTGGTGGGCCTGTGGGAAACACCCACAGGACTGTCTGCAGCAATGCGGGAGCGCTATCCGGACATTGGGTCCACGCTATGCGGATTCGATGCGCAGATGGCGCCGTCTGGATAGCGAGGTTTACGGGACATGGCATTGACCCCCAACGAGGCATATGCGGCCAAGCAGCCGTTTGTGGACAAGGAGACACTCGAGCATATCGTCGAGCAGTTCCCCACGCCATTTCATCTATACGACGAGGCGGGCATCCGCCGCAACATGCAAGAAGTGCGCGACGCCTTTGCATGGAACCCGGGCTTTAAGGAATACTTTGCCGTCAAGGCCAACCCCAACCCGGCGCTCATCTCCATTCTCAACGAATACGGCTGCGGCTGCGATTGCTCGAGCTATACCGAGCTCATGATCGCCCGCTCGCTGGGTATCACGGGACACGACATCATGTTCTCGTCCAACGATACGCCGGCTGCCGACTTTGAGCTCGCCGACAAGCTGGGTGCCATCGTCAACTTTGATGACATCAGCCACATCGAGTTCTTTGAGCGTGTTGCGGGACCCATCCCCAAAACGGTCAGCTGCCGCTTTAATCCAGGCGGCCTGTTCCAGCTCTCCAACGGCATCATGGACAACCCAGGCGACTCCAAATATGGCATGACCACCGAGCAGCTCTTCGAGGCCTTCCGCATGCTCAAAGCCAAGGGCGCCGAGGACTTTGGCATCCACGCATTCCTTGCCAGCAACACTGTCACCAACGACTACTACCCCGAGCTCGCGCGTATCCTCTTTGAGCTTGCTGTACGCCTGGAGCGCGAGACCGGCGCACACGTCGCCTTCATCAATCTGTCCGGCGGCGTCGGCATCCCCTACCTGCCCGAGCAGCAGGCCAACGACATTCGCGCCATCGGCGAGGGAGTACACGCGGCATACGACGAGATCCTGGTTCCCGCCGGCATGGGCGATGTGGCCATCTGCACTGAGATGGGCCGCTTTATGATGGGCCCCTACGGCTGTCTGGTCACCAAGGCTATCCACGAGAAGCAGATCTACAAGGACTATATCGGTGTCGATGCAAGCGCCGTCGATTTGATCCGCCCTGCCATGTATGGCGCCTACCACCACATTACGGTGATGGGTCAGCCGGGCGGCGCCGACAAGGCCACGGCGCCCGTCACGAACACCTATGACATCACGGGCAACCTATGCGAGAACAACGACAAGTTCGCCATTGACCGGATGCTGCCCAAGATCGACATCGGCGACCTGATCTACATCCACGACACCGGTGCGCACGGCTCCGCCATGGGCTACAACTACAACGGCAAGCTCCGCAGCGCCGAGGTCCTGCTCTGCGAGGACGGCTCTCACCGCCTCATCCGCCGCGCCGAGACCCCCCGCGACTACTTTGCAACGCTGGACTTCCTGCCCGCCATGAAGCCCCTGTTCGAGGGCTACGACGATTGAGTCCCCCTGAAAACCTGCGAGGTGTGATATGTTTTTTGGATTCCAGCTTACCTGCGGCCTGATGATGGTCTTTTACGGCTACTCGGTGATGAAGAATCCCCGTGTGTGGGGAGATCAGGGCCGTCAGGCAGTCAAGGCGGAGAATTTCCCGGAATACTGCCGCCAGAACGGCCTGTTCTTCCTGAAGGCGGGCCTGATCATGGCGCTCATCGGCGCGCTGGACGCGCTGGTGAGCCTTTCCGGCGCGCTCTACGTCCTGCTGTATCTGTTCGGGCTGGCGTTCTCGTTCTATCCGCTGGTCAAATGGTGCCGCGAGAACGAGGGCTTCTCCTGGCCCTGGCCCCATGTGGAAAGCGAGAAGAAGCGGATCAAAAAGCTGCGCAGGGAGCAGGAACAGGAGCAGCAGAGCGGCTCTGAGAAAAAATAAGAGAGAACCGGAACGCGGCGCTCTCCCTGAAGAAGGGAGGGCGCTGCTTTTGTCTGCTGAAGTTTCGACCCTTGACAGCCGGAGCCGCAGAACCTATAATGAAACCACGATGACCCCTCTTGAAACACATTTGGAGGTACAAAACCATGATCAGTTATCCCAAGAATTATGCTCCTCTGGCTGAAGAGGAAATGGAGTACACCAGCGGCGGCCTGTCCATCAACTGGATGGCACTGGGCTCCACCGTTATGGGCCTGGCCACCAGTATGCTGGCCTACCTGAACGTCTCCAACATTGCCGGTGTGGCGGTCCAGCTGCAGAAGAAAGACCCCGAGAAGTACCCTGAGCCGGAAGGCACCATCAACGGCAACCTCATCATTGATTCCACCCTGACCTACTTCTCCAGCGTGGCCGGCATCGGCATGGGCCTGCTGAACATCGCTGCGGGCGTGGGCACCGTCTATCTGGGCATGAAGTCCGGTTCTTAAAAATTAGCACTGGACATTTGAGCCAAAACGTGGTATAATTCATCCTGCATTCGCGGGCATCGTACATCGGCTAGTATATCAGCCTTCCAAGCTGAGGAGGTGGGTTCGATTCCCATTGCCCGCTCCATGCAGAAAAAAGCCCTGAGTTCTCCGGAACTCGGGGCTTTTTTGCATATCTGGGGCAAAATGTTTGGCGTTCATCTCTTGTTTACAAAAAAATGTTGACATTGTGCATACAACGTATTATATTAAAGGCAAAGGAGCGTGATTTGTATGTCTCAGACAACGGTAAGCATCCGTATGGACAATGAGTTGAAGAACAATTTTGACCATATCTGCACCGAGTTGGGCATGTCGATGTCCACCGCCGTGACCATGCTGGCCAAAAAGATGACCCGGGAACAGCGCCTGCCTTTTGAGCTCTCGGTAGACCCGTTCTACTCCGAGCAGAACATGGCCCGCCTGCGCAAGTCCATTGCGGAGATGGAAGCCACCGGCGGCACAGTCCATGAGGTAAATCTGGATGATTAAAGCGTGGACAGAGGAAGCATGGGAAGATTTTGAATACTGGACGCGGCAGGACCGCAAGGTGCTGAAACGCATTTTGCAGCTCCTGAAGGACATTGACCGCAACGGCTATGAGGGCATCGGAAAGCCTGAGCGCTTGAGCGGCGATCTGTCCAGCTACTGGAGCCGCCGCATCGATGATGCCAACCGCATTGTGTATCGGATCGATAGCAATGTGGTCAAAATCGTTCAGTGCGGTTCACACTATCGGGATAAGTGATGCAAAGCAGATGGCCTGCGGGCTGTCTGCTTTTTTGATGGGGAGAGCTTGTTCACTTTACCTGTTTACTTTGAAGCGATTTTATAGTAAAATAAGGTGAATAAATCAGGGGCAGGGGAAACTCCGGCCTGATGAGAGAAATGATTTAGGTGGTGTATTGATATGGCATTGAAATATCAGCGGATCCTTCTGAAGATCAGCGGCGAGGCCCTGGGCGGCGAAAAGGGAACCGGCTTTGACGAGCCGACCATGGACGCGATCTGCGGCGGCGTGAAAAAGGCCCACGACCTGGGCGTGCAGATCGGCATCGTGGTGGGCGGCGGCAACTTCTGGCGCGGCCGTTCCAGCG
>URWC01000031.1 GCA_900551555.1 uncultured Collinsella sp.
TGCTGGGCGGCGCGAACCACCACACGACGGTGGCCATCGCGCTCGGCAAAGGTGTCCAGGTCAAAGGCGTGCAGCGGCTGACCGGTGAGCATCATCACATAGTTGGTGATGTCGACGATGTTGTTGTGCGGGCGCACACCCAAGGCGTTAAGGCGCTTGACCATCCAGTCGGGCGACGAGCCGACCTTGACGTTGCGCACGATGCGGGCAACGTAGCGGTCGCACAGGCCCTCGTCGGCAATCTCGACGGAAAGCTCGTCGTCGGTCGCGCGGCCGGTCTCGGCTTTGATGGCGGGCAGCTCAACGTGGAAATCGCGATCGAAGATGGCGCCGGTCTCGCGGGCCATACCGATCATGGACAGGCAATCGGGACGGTTGGGCGTGATCTCGCAGTCGAGCACGGTATCACTCGAGCCCACGTACTCGGCAAACGGCATGCCGCAGGGCGTATCCTCGGGCAGGATCATGATGCCGGAGTGGTCACCACCCAGGCCGAGCTCGCGCGCGGAGCAGTTCATGCCCATGGACACGACGCCGCGAAGCTTGCTCTTCTTGATCTTGACGTCGCCGGGAAGCACGGCGCCAATCATGGCCGTGACGATGTGGTCGCCGGCCTCGAAGTTCTGCGCGCCGCAGACGATCTGCAGCGGAGCGGGGTTGCCGTCGGCGTCGAGGTTCTTGTCACCCACGTCGACCGAGCACACATACATGTGGTCGCTATCGGGGTGCGGGGTCTTGGTGAGCACCTTGGCGGTCACCACGTGGTCGAAGGACTCGCCCACGGTGTCGATCGCCTCGACCTCGGTGCCGGTACGGATATATTCGTCCGAAAGGGTCTTGGGATCCTCCGGAATATCAATCATGGTCTTGAGCCAGTCGTAAGAAACACGCATCTAACTGGTCTCCTTTCATAAATGCGGCTTTGAGCCGGAAACTGCAACTAAGAAGAAAGCGTTCTAGAACTGGTTCAAGAACCTCATGTCACCAGTCATCAACGTGCGCAGGTCGGGCAGGTCGTAGCGCAGTGCCGCGACGCGCTCGGCGCCAATGCCAAAGGCGAAGCCGGTGTACTTCTCGGGGTCGATGCCGCAGTTGATAAGGACGTTGGGATCGACCATACCGCAGCCCAGAATCTCGATCCAGCCGCTGTGCTTGCAGAAGTTGCAGCCCTTGCCGCCGCACACGTGGCAGCTCACGTCCACCTCGCAGCTAGGCTCGGTGAAGGGGAAGAAGTGCGGGCGGTAGCGCGTTTTGCGGTCCTCGCCAAACATGCACTTAACAAAATAGTCGAGCGTACCCTTGAGGTCGCCGAAAGTAATGCCCTCGTCCACGACCAGGCCCTCGATCTGGTTAAACTGCGGCAGGTGGCAGGCATCGGCCGTGTCGGGACGATAGACGGTGCCCGGGCAGATCATGTAGATGGGCGGCTTTTGCGACTCCATGGTGTGGATCTGCACGCCCGAGGTCTGGGTGCGCAGCAGCACGTCGGACTCGCCGTGGGCGTGCGCCTCGGGGTGCGCAACGCTGCCGGGGTTGTTGTCGACCACGTAAAACGTGTCGCGGGCCGAACGGCTCGGGTGATCCATGGGGGCGTTAAGCGCCGTGAAGTTGTAGTAGGAGGTGTCGACCATGGGGCCGGACTCGACAGTGTAGCCGATGCCGCAGAAGATGTCCTCGGCCTCCTCGATGATCTGCTTGATCAGGTGCTGGTGACCGATCTGCGGACGGATGCCCGGCAGCGTGATGTCGACGGCATCGTGCTCGAGTGCGTGCTTAAGGGCGGCGGCCTTCATCTCGGTCGTGCGCTCGTCGAGCATGCCCTCGATCAGCTGGCGCATCTCATTGGCGCGCTTGCCCATAACGGGACGATCCTCGGGGGCGAGCTTGCCCATCATGCGCATCAGGCCGGTGATGCGGCCCTTGCGGCCGAGCAGCGCGACGCGCGCGGCCTCGAGCTTCTCGGCGTCGTCGGCGCCTGCGACGAGCTCCTTGGCCTCTTCCTCGAGTTTGACCAGATCATCAATCAGACTCATGTCTTCCCTTTCGTCTCTCGCGCATCCGCGCTCCGGGACGGCTGACGCCGCCCGATGCTGCGGATGCGCGGCCCGGTTCGGTAACAAAAAACCGCCCTCGGGCATGTGCATTGCCCAAGGACGGTTAAATTCCGCGGTACCACCTTGTTTGACCCGGCGGATGTCTGGCCCGCCGCGCCCACTCTGCGCCCCTTATCGCGAGGCTCACGGCTTCCCTACTGGGGCCTCGCTGCCGCCGGCCGCGTGCCCGTTGAGGTCGCTGCTCGGGAGTGAACGCTTGGCCCTTGCCACCGCAGGAAGGCTTGCAGCCCATGACCTTCCCTCTCTTGCCGGCGACGCGGCGGGCAAAACCCTCTCCGTCAACGCATTGGGCTATAGGATAACACATTTCGCGAGCGCATCGCCGCGTTCCGTTTTGTTCGCGCTGGGTACAAGGCAGGTAGCTGTGCAAACTGGCCGCGCACCCGCTTGCGACGCTCGGCCTGCGAGATTAAGGATACGGTATGGGAAAGAAACTCGATAAGAAGGCCAAGGCAGCCGTGGCAAAGGCCGCCAAGGGCGTCAAGGCCGCTAAAGTCGACAAGGCCGTCAAAAAGTTCCGCAAACTCGAGGGCAAGCTGTGGACCCGCGAGTACCTGCTCAAGATTGCCGAATTTGACGGCGCGACCATTGCCCCCGCCAACGGCGCCGCAGCGCGCGCCGACGCCATGGGCACCCTTGCCGGCGAGCACCACAAGCTGCTGACCAGCGAAAAGTCCGTTGAGCTCGTGCGTTCGCTGGCGCATGAGACGGTTGTGGGCGGCAAAATCGACGACCCGCAGCTGCTCGACGAGATCCGCGTGCTCGGCCGCGACCAGCGCGAGGCCAGCGTCATCCCCACCGAGGAGGCCGAGGCCTGGACCAGGCTCACCTGCGAGGCCGACGCCGTGTGGCACAAGGCCAAGGCGGCCAACGACTGGGCGAGCTTTGAGCCCTACGTGGACAAGATCGTCGGGCAGCTCAAGCGCCAGGCCCAGCTCATGGACCCCAAGCGCGATCCGTACGACGTCTGGCTCGATCAGTATGAGCGCGGCCTTTCCACCAAGAGCTTCGACGCATTTTGCGACGAGGTCAAGGCCACGGTCGTGCCGCTCGTGCACGCCATAGGCGAGCGTGGCCAGCAGCCAGCTGCCGACTTTTTGCATGCCCATGTGCCCGAGGCTGCCCAGCGCGCCATGAGCTTCGACCTTATGAAGCTTGTGGGCCTGGACCTGGACGACACCACGCTCGCCTTTACCGAGCATCCGTTTAGCGAGGGCTTCTCGGTGGGCGACGCGCGCATCGCCACGCATATCCACGAGGACGATTGCATTTCCAACGTCTACAGCATCATCCACGAGGCGGGCCACGCCATGTACGAGCTGGGCGTCAATCCTGCCTATGCGCGCACCTGTCTTGAAGGTGGCACCTCCATGGGCATCCACGAGAGCCAGAGCCGCTTTTTCGAGAACACCGTGGGTCGCAGCCGCGCCTTTATGGGGCCGCTGCTCGAGGTGCTGCGCCGTCATGCGCCCGAGGTCTATGGCAGCGTGGACGAGGATACGCTCTACCACGCCGTGAATATCGCACAGCCGTCGTTGATCCGCACCGAGGCGGACGAGCTCACCTATCCGCTGCACGTTATGGTGCGCTACGAGATCGAGCGCATGCTGTTTGCCGGCGAGGCCACGGCCAAGGACATCCCCGCGCTTTGGAACCGCTTTATGGACGAGTACCTGGGCATTCCGGTTCCCGACGACACGCGTGGCTGCCTGCAGGATACGCACTGGAGTGGCGGCTCGTTTGGCTACTTCCCCACGTATGCGCTGGGCAGCGCCTACGACGCCATGTTTGTGCCGGCCATGTGCCGCGACGGCGTCGACCTTACCGGCGCCTGCGCGAGCGGCGACCTGGCACCCGTCCGCGCGTGGCTGGGCGAGCACATTTGGCAGTGGGGCCGCGCCAAGGACGCGCCGGAGCTCATCAAGGGCGCCTGCGGCATGGCGTTCGATGCCCGCTACTACTGCAGCTACCTGCAGGACAAGTTCACCACGCTCTACGAGCTGTAAGGCATAACCGACACGCCAACGCAAAGGGGACGCCGCGGAACCAATCCGCAGCGTCCCCTTTCCACCTAGTCGTTTAAGAACGTCCCCAATGACTACCTTACAGAGCTTCCAGCGCGGCGGCGATGCGCTTCATGGCGGCATCGGCGGATGCTTGGTCAGGCGCCTCGGCCAGCACGCGGATAACCGACTCGGTTCCGCTCTTGCGCACGAGCACGCGGCCCTCGCCTGCCAGCGCAGCCTCGGCCTCGGCGATGGCGTTCTGCACGCCCATGTTCTCGAGCGCGGCGTCCTTGTCCGCCACGTGCACGGCCACCTGCGCCTGCGGCAGCAGCTTGCACGGAGCCGTGAGCTGCGAGAGCGTCTCGCGCTCGGCACGAATCACTTCCATCACGCGCAGCGAAGTCATAATGCCGTCGCCCGTGCGCTCGATATCGCCAAAGATCGTATGGCCCGTCTGCTCGCCGCCCAAGCTGTAGCCGCCCTCGCGCATCTTGGCATACACGTGACGGTCGCCCACGCCGCTGGTCACGGCACTCAGACCGGCAAGCTCCAGCGACTTGACCAGGCCAAAGTTGCTGGCAATCGTCGGCACCACGGTACCGCCCGAGAGTCGCCCGTGCTTGTTCAGATACACGCCGCACACGTACAGGATCTGGTCGCCGTCTACCACGCGACCGCGCTCATCCACGGCCAGGCAGCGGTCGGCATCGCCGTCGTAGGCAAAGCCCACGTCCAGGCCCTGCTCCACCACATGGCGCTGCAGACGCTCCATATGCGTGGAGCCGCAGTCGACGTTGATGTTAAAACCATCGGGCGCGGCGTTGATCACGCGCACGTCGGCGCCCAGCGCGTCAAACACCGGCTTGGCCACCGAGGACGCCGAGCCGTTGGCGCAGTCGATGCCGATCTTGACGCCCTGCAGCGAAAAGTTCGCGCTGGCGATGAGCGAAGCAATGTAGCGGTTGCGGCCCTGCATGTAGTCCACCGTGGCGCCGATGTGGTTGCCCGTGGCCAGCGGCACCTCGCTCTTGCCATCGATGTAGTCCTCGATAAGCTCCAGTACGTCCTCGTCCATCTTAAAACCGTCGCTGTTGACGAGCTTAATGCCGTTATCGCAAAACGGGTTGTGGCTCGCACTGATCATGATGCCGCAATCGAAGCAGCCCTCCACAGTCTGATGCGCTACGCCCGGCGTGGGGATCACGTGCAGCATATAGGCGTCCGCGCCGCTCGCGACCAGGCCGCTCACCAGCGCCGCCTCGAACATATAACTCGAGCGACGTGTGTCCTTGCCCACGATGACGCGCGCCTTGCGCTCGCGGTTGGCGCCGTAATACCAGCCCACAAAACGGCCAATCTTATAAGCGTGCTCTACCGTCAGCCCAACGTTGGCCTCACCGCGAAAGCCGTCGGTGCCAAAGTACTTCATGCGCTCTCCTTACAAAATAGGGGCGGACAGATTGCCTGTCCGCCCCAAAATGGTACTCGATTATCTGCGCTACCAGAAAAACCCTACGCCGACGCGCTGTCGCGAGCCGCCTGGCATGTAGGAGTCTGACGCAGCGTAAGCGGCTTGTCCCCCGCCTCGGCCGACGTGGTCAGCGTATACGTGATCGTCGTCGTCTCGCCAGCATGCAGGTCAACGGTTCCTGAATAGCAGGGAACTCCGTGCCAAGTGGCAGCGAACAGTCCAAACTGAGTCCCCTCGACGTTTAGATCGGTAATGCTGCCGCCTGTCGGCGCAAACAGTGATACATACAAGCGCTCATCGTCACGCGAGGTCCCAGGCGCACTGGCCGCTACGTAGTCGGGCAGCCTACCTGCCTCCTCCTGCGTCATGATGTTCGTCAGGGTAACGGTGATGCGATACGAGCAAGCGCCGTCGCCGTTCTTCACGCCCTGACCAATCTGCGTATCGGCGTTCAGATACCAGTCGAGCTTGGAGAAGCTCAGGTTGTTAAAGTAGACACCAGCAACGGGATCTTCACTCGGGTCATCCGGATCGGGCAGTGAGGCGTCTATGTTCATCTCCTTGATAGCGTTCTGCTCGTCATCGTTTTTCATCCACGCGATCAGGCGGCCCTCTTCGGCACCGCGCTCAACGGCGCTGACAAGGTTCACAACATCGACGTCGCCGATACCGCCAAGGATCTTGTCGAAGGCAGCGCTGGCGACGGATGCAAAGATGCCGTCCGACTCCTCGACCGGATAGTTCCAGTACACATCATGCATAAGCACCTTCGCCGCGTTAGTGCCGTCAACGACTGTACCGTCGGGCAGTGAAACATTACCCACGAGGCCCAACAGATACTGCAGGAATACCGGATCGATACCAATGACGCCATCGACGTCCTGACCATATTCAGACTTCCACAGCGCGGCGACACGCTGCGAATTACGGGGCCAGTCGGGCGAATAGGTGTTGCCCGAGATGTATAGGTTGCTGTGGTCACCAAACAGCGTCTCATCTTCTTCGTCGACGCTCTCAACCGCCTCGTCTTTGCTGCGCGCAATGCAGGGAACAAACTCGCCAATCGACATCTGGCCGTCGGTGACCGAAATCAGGCCCTGCGAACCGCCAAAGCCGCCGCAAGCACGAATCTCGACGTTGTTCATGGCGTACACAAGGTAGTTGCGCGTCTGGCCGTTGGCGCCGAGCATCTGGGGAAGGACGGGGGCGACCTTCTCCGCCGCGTCAACCGCGCCGTTGAGGGTGGCAAAGCCGTCCTTGGCCTTATCGACCAGCTCGGTCACCTGGGAAATATGAGTATCGCCAATACCCTGGATCTTCTCGTTGGCGCTCTTGAACACCTTGGAGCTATCGGAAAGCGAATCGGCAACGGCCTGCAGTGCGGACACGTTAATCATGCCGTCCTGGAACAGCTTGCCGGGTGTGGCCTGCGAGAGGTTATCGGCCATGGGAACCAGCGCGTTGCTCGAGACATCGGACAGGGCATCAATCATGGTGCGGGCTGCATTGATGTCACTGCCATACACCGGGATAAACGATGCCGCCGTCCACAGCGGGCTCGAGGTCTCCGCCTTCATGCTGTTACAGAGCTCATCGATCTTCTTCGCGTCGTCAGGCAGCGTCGAAAAATCGCCCGACGTGACCTTGTCCTTAAGGCCACCGACGATCTCGACAGCCTCCTTCGCTTCGCTCTTTACGGTCTTTGCCGAGTTAAGCAGCATAAAGCCGCTTGCGCCAAGCGCAACGAGAAGCACCGCGACTACAGCGGCAATAATGGCGCCGGTGTGACGCTTTTTGCGCTCGCCCTTGCGATGGCGATGACGGACCAGACCGTCAGAGGTCGAACTCGACGAAGCATCGCTACCGTAGTTCAAGCCAAAATCGTAATAATCTTCCTTGGAACCCGAGCCCGCAAACTCGGTACCGCTATCATCCAGGCGGGCGAACGTGCCTGTCTCGGAGGCGCCGGTGTAAATCGTGCCGAGGTTACCCGTAAGCCCCGCGCCACCGGCAGAGGGAGTATTGTTGTCGGCCTTGCCGGCATTAACGTTGCCGGCGCCATTCGCGGCGTTGGCAGCACCTGCGTTGTTCGCAGGTACCGAAGGAGCCCCGCTCGGCTGCGACGCAGAGGTTGCACCGCCCGCAAAGACATTTCCTCTTGCACGGCCGGTCTTTTTTGCCTTTTGAGACTGCTCGTACAGAGCGGTAAACATCGCCGTCTCGCCCGGGGACACGCGCTTACCGGAACCGCCCTGTCCAGCGCCGCCCGGCGTGCCGGCCTTACCAGCCCCGTTCGGACGCGGCGGAACTGCAGGGCGGCCGCTATCGCTGCCCTTAAAGTGATTACCAGCCATAAAGAAATCCTCGCAATTGAGTCGCAATGAAAAAGTCCATAACGTTACTAGTTTATGGCATTTTGAGCATCGACAGCTAAACTCCAGACACGGACATCAATTGGCGAAAATGCGGCACAACACCTTTTCCGTCTTGGCAGCGGCGCCAGCTACACCGTGAGGAACATCATCACGATGATCATAGCAAAGCCGATAAGGTCGGTCGGCAAAAACACCGTGCCCAGCATAACGGCGCTGGTGATGGTCGCCGAGACGGGCTCCACGGTTCCGATGAGACTCGCACGCACCGAGCCGATGTCCTTAACGCCCTGCATATAGAGCATGTAAGCAAAAAACGAGCCGATAACCACGAACACCGCGAGCGCCTCGACGCCGGCAGCGTCGAGTGCCGGCACATGCGCCCAGGGCTGCACGAAGACACATGAGATCACGCCCGCCGTGAGCATTGCCGAGCCCGTGACGATGGGGCTGCCGTATTCGGGCAGGATCTTGGCGGGAATCACCGCCATACACGCGGCGCTGACCGCACACATAAGACCTGCTGCCAGGCCAAGCGGCGAGATATTCAGGCTGGTGGGGTCGCCGCCGGTGGCGATTAAAAAGGTTCCACCCAGAGCCAGGCCAATGCCGATGACTTCGCGAGTACGCGGCATGCGGCGATCGATCGCGCAGGTGTAGCCCATGATGATAACGAGCTGCAGGCACTGGAGCACCGTCGCGGTTCCGGCGTTCGTCAGGCGCACGGCCGAAAGATAGCAAAACTGGTTGAACAGCAGGCCAAAGGCGGTAAAGAGCAGCAGCTGCTTGCGATCGGCGGGTGTGGTCCAGAGCTTAATCAGGCGCTCGCGGTCGCGCGTAACAACCACGGCCATAAAGAGTAGACCGGCGAGAATCTGACGCACGCTCATAAGCCACAAGGTGTCGACGTGGTAGGTATCGAACAGAAAGCTCGCGCTGGTGCCCGAGAAGCCCCAAAATGAACCGCCCACCAGCGTAGCCAAGACGCCCGTGATCATCTTGCGCGTCGAAGCGCTGTTCAGGCGCTCGCGCCAGGCGCGGCGGGTGCTACGGCTGAGCTCGTCGGTGCCCTCGGGCACATCAATGTTCGATATATCGGTCATCGGCACCGAAGCCCCTGCGCCTTCAACCTGCTCGACACACTCTTTGCTCATTCCACTCCCCCGAAACAGCCTGGAAACAATTCGGCTTACCTTACCACGGCGAAGTCACCAGCTGGAGGCTTGTCCGTTTATCGGTAGGACAATTCCGCAGGCGTCTTTCCATAGCCCGATACCGCAATGGCCTTGCATTATGCGACAGCCAAATCGCGGCAGCAGGCTCTTTTGAAATGGATACGACAAAGCCCCCGAATTCCACAATGTAAGCGATTTTTAAAAATGTTCTTGCCACCGAGTTCAGGCTCCGTTATATTATCCCTTGCGCGCTTGCGCACCCTTGATCGGGCGTTTAGCTCAGGGGGAGAGCGCTTCCCTGACACGGAAGAGGTCAGAAGTTCAAATCTTCTAACGCCCACCAAATGTTCGCAGCTCAGAGGCTATGTACTCTGGGCTGTTTTGTTTTATGTCGCCAAATCCGCTGGCAGTTCCAACCGCCCAAGCAACCATCCTGCCCATGCACAAAACCGCGTCAATAGCCACCGAGGCCGAGGCCAACGCGTCTCGAACCCATCTGAGCCGCAGCTTCTCGGCAAAACGCCACAACGTCCACACCCTGCGGTATCCTTGAGCCACTTGCACCTGCAGCACCAAGGAGCCGCCATGCGCACCGAGCTCGATGTCCCCTTTTCGCACAAAGAAGAAGCCAAGGCGCTGGGCGCCAAATGGGACCGGACCAAGAAGATCTGGTATGTACCCAGCGGCGTCAACCCCGAGCCCTTTGCCGAGTGGCTGCCCGGTGTTGACCGATCCGACCCCTCAGCGCCGTATATATATCTAGTACTGGGCAAGCGCGAATGCTGGAAGTGTCACAAAGAGACCTCAGTCGCGGCCTTCGGCATTCCCTATCGAGCCGATAACGACGAGAGCATCGCCATCGCGCACGCGCCCAACGAAGCCGGGCACATTGCCATCGACACGGCCAACGCCAACGCACTCGCCATCGTGCCCGCTCTTGGCTGCGTGCCGGGCGAGATCCGCGACTACCTTCATAAGCGCTGCGGCTACAAGCCCGTAGGCGCGCGAGCCTCCAAAGCCCCGTCGCTCGGCAACACGTGCACCAGTTGCGACGCGCTGCAAGGCAGCCGCTATCTGTTCGAGGAGCCCTCGTCCCCATTTGCCCTCACTGCCATCAACAAGCTGCCGGCACTGGAGTTTGTGCGCGTCGAAGTTGCCGGCGTATTTGGCGTCCCGGCCACGCGCACCGACTTTGACCAGGCGCTCTTTACCTGGGCACGTGACCATCACGCCGAGTTCCACAAGAGCCTGCTCGAGGGGATTTATTTGTAGAGGCAAAAGACACTCACAGCCAACTCCTCTGCATCACCTATCCCTCGTCGCCGGCGTCGTACACGATATCGAGGCCACAAACAGGGCATTTCTCCGGATACACCGGCATATGAACGCCCGTACGTTTCCTCACTTCGTCGCTGAACCTGTCACGTGCATCGATGAACCGAATGTCGAGACACGGTATTTGCGAGCCGCAGCAAGGGCAGGTGACGACAAACGACCCGCAATCAACCCCTACGCTCGGAAACATATTGTTGTCTATAAGGGCACACGGCAGTTTTTCGTACTTCCCCATCGCAATATCGCCTCGCCAGCTCATACACGCTCCCCTCTCGCTATACAAAACAGGAAGAGCATGCACCGGCAGGCGTGCGCGAGATTGCATCGCCACGCGATCCGATCAAACAACACGATCGTCAAAGAATGCCAAAGCCAAATACGCTAATACGGCAGAAGCCCCGCCTTTTCACGCTTCTTTTCCGAGCGATCGAACTCAATGCGATGGGCCTCAAGAAACACCGTATTGGGTCGCCACTGACGCTCATTCGGCTGCCTTAGCGTCGCACCCGCAAAGGAAACGTAGTCGGTCTTATCCAGCAGGTACGATCCGCACAGCCGATATTCGCCGCAAACAGGCTCAAACGAAATCAGGTGAGCATCAAATAGGGAATGAAGATCGCGCCGAAGCAGAATGCCGTTGCTGGCAACCTGCGATTTGGGTCCCGAGTAATTCTCGATATGTGCAGCCTCCAGAGCTTCGCTGACGCCGCAGTCCGACACCGCGCAACGGCCATCATAGGCGGCAACGAGCTGCTTGCGGAACCATTGCTGCCCCAATCGCTCGCGCCTTAACGCATAGCGGACCTTTTCGTCGTCGGTCGTACCCTGTCCGGCAAACTCAATATCGACGGGCATGTGCTTCAGATAACTCATGTCGGGTGCAAAACGAGGGTCCGGTCCGCCTTTATGAACAGGACCGTGCAGAACAAACCATCCGTTTTCGGGCTCGAACCGCTCAACAAACGCAAGGCCGAGCACCTTGTAGCCCACCTCGGTTGCAAATATGACTCCGACTGGAACGCCACATTCCATGCAGTTGAGCATTTTACGGTTGTAATTCTGGTCTCGGAAACCAACGGTACCCGGCGCTTGAACCGAGTACTTAATGACCCACGTACCATCGTCCAAATAGAGCGGAGGCACATCGGTGTAGAAGCTCTTTTTAGAGTTATGGACCGAAAGCGCAAAGATCTTATTGGGATCTTGCTTCACCCGATCCTGGCCCGGCCAGAAGATCCCTGAATCCCGCGTTACGGGAAAGAAGTCCGAGCCAATTCTCAAACGATACTGATACTGAGGGCTATCTTCCTTGGTGTGGTGCGGAAGGCTGGTCCAAACGCCGCCGCGCTGTTCCTCACCCAGAAACCACTCCCATGCCTCAACGTATTCGGAAGGCACGAGACTGCAGGCACGGTCATAGCTTGGTCCATCCATCAACGGAACAACAAGGTCAATGTCGTTCATCGCCAGCACCTACAACCATACGAACGCGAGTCATGCCCCTCAATAATATGGCCGAGAGTCAATTATTACGAGATCTCATTCCGCGATCGGCACGTCGTTGATGCTCTCGGTTTGCCGCTGGCGCGCTTGTACCCCGCTACCCCACTCCCCTGTATACTGATGTAGCACGTGTTTCATCCAGGCTTGTTGGGCCGGATTGTTCATGGGAGGGTCTTATGATTGCTTCGAATCCGCCTAAGGGGAGCGTTTCTTCTTCGTCCATCAAGCCGGTTACGCGCAAGGCCGTGCGCTGCCAGCGCGAGGTCGCCTGGCTTGTCACGCAGGCGGCGGGCAGGCTTGTGGCGACCACTCAGGACGTCAATGCGCCTACGCCGAGCTTTGTGTTAGCGGCGGCGCTGGATTTTGTGCGCCAATTGGAGCTTGCCGCGCAGGATGCCAACGGCCACCTCGACTACCAGAACGTTATGGCGCCCGACCTGCAAACGTTCTGTCACATGGCCAAGTTGCCTGCCGCGCCCAATGCGCTTTCGGACGCAGGCTACATGTTTACGCTCTCGGGCGCGGACCTTATCCGCGACATCTATGCATACTGCAGCGAGCTCGCCGAGCGCCACGTCTTTGACGCGGCAGAAGTCAAACCGGGAAATGTCATCAAGCTGGTTCTTAGGTTGTTCTTGATAGACGGGTTCGGGGCCATGCCGGCGTAAGCCGAGTCTTTAGCATCACCGTCGACTGGGCAACAACCGCTTTACCTTAATGGACGCCAATCGAGGGTCGATTATTGGGTCGCCTCGTCCACTAACGCATCTATCCCACGCACTCCGACAGTCGATACTTGCGATTGCGGCTCGTCGCCGGCGCCGTGGGCTCAAGCTCGCCTTGAGCAATGAGCGCGTTGACGCGCGACCTAACCTGGGAAATTGTGAGCCCTGTGTGCTCTGCCAGCTCGCGCGTCCCCAGCTCGCCGTAGTGTTTGAGTGCCGTCACAATTAAGCCCCCGCCATGATCGACCGGCTCGATCTTTGAACGGTAAAGTACGACCTTGAACCGATCGAATCCGGGGCAGAACAGGGGCTCGGCCAGACCATGCGCGCGCATAGCATCGATCATCATCGGGATGCCCGAGCCATTGCCCTCAGCCGGCGAACCTGCGCCATCCGGCAGCGGGACAATCGACATGAGCTTCACAAGCGTCGCGTTACGGCATCGGGAGCTGCCGTCAAACAAGTTCTCGCGAGTCTTTCCCCCGTAAAGGCCGCCAGGATTCGTCACCTCGACACGATCGTCAAAGACGTCGACGGCAATCGATTGTCCACAGAACCGATCCCCGTATTCTCGATGGATTACGGCGTTGGCGATTGCCTCGCGCAGAACCTCCTCGGGAATCTCCAGCGAGTCGATACGCGAGATGCCTTGGACGGTCGAGATGCGGCGCAGGTTTTTGGCGACAGCTGCGACGGCATCCGAGATCATCTCGCCCAACGTTCCCTCACAGATTGCGCGGTCCATGAACCTCAGCGACCCCGCCATGCCCTTCTGAGTTCCCGCATGGACAGCCACGTCAATGAAGAGCTTGGGATAGAACTGCTGAGGGTAGGTGCCCACAACTAGGAGTCCAGCCTTGGTGACATTGCCCTGGGAATCAAGGATATTTAGGCGCTCCAGCTTCGTTTGTTTGTCCGGCGCACCGCGCATTGCCCGGGGCGTCAACGAGAAAGCCCGATCTATCGTACGGTCGACCAGCGTCTCGTCGAGATCGTCCGCGCCCGCACCCGCCACCGCGTCGCGATCGCTCGGAGTCGCTCGACCGTATGACCCCAATGCGAGCACCTCGGTCGATGAAAGCGGCACATCTTTGTCATCGATGCGCTTGTAGCTGCCGCCCTGGGCGCCTCGCTCTATGACATAGCAGGGCTTGCTCGACGGATCGAGCTCCTCAATCGTAATGACGAGAACGATGACGTCCTGAAGCTCCACTCGCTCGGTCCTGCGGAGAATGCCGCGGATAGATTTCCCTCGTCTCTCAGTTATCTCTCGTAATTATCTCTCATTTTTCTCTCTATCTCTCGGCTTAGAGATAAGAGATAGATAGAGATGGAATGTCTACCATTTGCTTCATTTATACATATTTTTGCTGGTAGAACAATCGGTATTGAGACAATACCATGATTGCCTGTCTCTTTGCTGCTCAGTTATCTCTCATATTTATCTCTCGTCTTTCTGTTATCTCTCGTATTTGTGACGAATGAGAGATGAGAGATACGTGAGTGATGGACGAGCGAGGATTTTCGGACGGTCGGATATCGAGAGTGGATATTTGGACGGTTTTTTGGGCTTTTGCGGCAGATTCCGTCCAAATATCCACTCTCGTTTGGCGAGTGTCCAATTTTCCACGCTCGCGCGGCGGTCACGCGGGGCCTTTGCCCAATCCGCCAGCATCGTCTTCAGTTCGCCGCAGAGCCGCGGCCCCATATGGGTATACTCTCGGGGATTCGACTCGATTCGCCCCCGCTGGGGCGTCAAAGGAGACTGCATATGTCCACCACCTCAACCGACCCGCGCGCCGCTGCTGCCGCACTGCTGGTGCCCGGTACCATCTGTCACGGTTTTGCCGTCGAGCGCTGCGAGACCGTGCCCGAGCTCGACTCGGACGCCTACGTGCTGCGCCACACCGCCTCGGGCGCTCGCCTGCTGTACCTGGCGTGCGACGACGAAAACAAGGCCTTCGCCATTGGCTTTAAGACGCCGCCGGCCGATTCCACCGGCGTGTTCCATATTCTTGAGCACTCGGTGCTGTGCGGATCGGCCAAGTTTCCCGTCAAGGAGCCGTTTGTCGACCTGATCAAGAGCTCCATGCAGACGTTCCTCAACGCCATGACCTACCCCGACAAGACCATCTACCCCGTTGCCACCACCAACGAGCAGGATCTGTACAACCTGATGGACGTGTACCTGGACGCGGTGTTCAACCCGGCCATCTATACCAAGCCCACCATTTTTGAGCAGGAGGGCTGGCACTACGAACTGGACCTGCCGGAGGACGACGGCGACAGCAGCGCCGAGAGCCTGCACGAGGGCACGCTGCGTTATAACGGCGTGGTGTTCAACGAGATGAAGGGCGCGCTGTCCGACCCCATGAGCGTGCTGGACGATGCCGTCAACGCCGCGCTCTATCCCGACACCGCCTACGCGCACGAGAGCGGCGGCGACCCGCGCGCGATTCCCGCGCTCACCTACGAGCAGTTCCTGGACACGCACGCGCGACACTACAATCCCTCCAACTCCTACATCACGCTCTACGGCGACCTGGACGTGGACCGCGCACTGGCCTTTTTGGACGAGCGCTATCTGTCGCAGCCGAGTGCC
>URWC01000032.1 GCA_900551555.1 uncultured Collinsella sp.
GCGCACGCCCGTGCCGCCCATGGCCCACGGAGCCACGTCAATGCCCTCCGCCACGGCCAGGCCGCCGGTGCCTTGGGGTCCCATGAGCCCCTTGTGGCCGGTAAAGCACACGACGTCGAGCCCCATGGTATCCATGTCAATCTTCGCCGTACCGGCAGACTGCGAGGCATCGACGATCACGAGCGCGCCGGCCACATGGGCCATGGCGGCCACGCGCGCGATGTCGATCGCGTTGCCGGTCACATTGGAGGCGTGCGTCACCACCACGGCACGCGTGCCCGGCGTGACCAGCTGCTCGAGCTCGTCGTAGTCGAGCACGCCGTTCGCGTCGCAGCCCGCATGCTCAACGGTCACGCCCTGCTCTGCCGCAAGGCGGTTGAGCGGACGTAGCACCGAGTTGTGCTCGAGCACCGTCGTGACCACGCGGTCGCCGGGGCACACCACCCCGTTGATGGCGGTGTTGAGCGCCGCCGTGGAGTTGGGCGTAAAGCACACATGGTCCGCCCTCGGGCAACCCAAAAGGCGCGCGAGCTTGGCACGGCAGCCGTGGATGGTACGCGCCGCGTCGAGCGCACCCGACGTGGCGCCGCGCCCGGCATTGCCGAGCGAGCACATCGCCTGCGTCACGGCATCGATGACCGTCTGCGGCTTGTGCATGGTCGTCGCTGCGTTATCCAGGTAGATCATCGCACGACCTCCCACATATCAATCACGGTATAGCCCTCGGTGGGAACGCCCGCCGCGGTAAGCTCGCTGCGCAGCAGCTCCTCATCGGCAGGCAACGCCTTCCACGCCAGACCGCAGCCGGCAGCGACCTCCCCGGGCACGGGAATCGTTCGCCCGGGAAGACCGCGCTCAATGCACAGGGTCTCGCACCCCATGGCGGCCGCCGTGGTGGGAAACGTGATGACAAGCGCCGGGCGCTTCTCCCTCATGGCAACTCCAACCAATACGCTACGGGCGCACGACGCGCACGGCCTGCTCCATCTTCTCCACGATCACGTACATGTTGGTGACCTCGCCTACTGCAAGCTGGTCCTTAATGCCATAGTGGTCGAGGCAGGTGCCACAGGTGAGAATCTCGACACCCTGCTCGGCCAGACCCTTCAGGTCATCGAGCACCGGCGAGCCCTCGACGGTGAGCTTGGCGCCGCCGTTGTAGAACAGCATGGTCGCGGGCAGCTCCTCCTGCTGCGTCACGGCAAAGATGAAGGCCTTCATGAGCTTGTGGCCCAGCTCGTCGTCGCCACGGCCCATGCAGTCGGTGTAGACGGAAATGACGAGCTTGCCCTTGCCGGCGCTGGCATCACAGAAGGCAGCGCCATCCTGCTCGGGATCGGCCACGGCAACGGCGCCAGAGGTCGCCACGGTCACGTGCCACTCGGCGTCAGAAACCTTCTCGACCGAGGCCGTGCAGCCCTTCTCCTGCGCCATCTTGGAGATGTTCTTGACGGCGGTCTCGTTATCGACCGAGGTCACGACGGTGCCCTCGCCATCGAGCTGCTTCAGGGCTTTGAGCGTCTTGACGACGGGCAGAGGGCAGGCATCGCCCATGGCATTGACTTCAATTTTGGTAGACATAGCTTTTCCTTTCGAATAAATCGTTTTAGAACGGTACATGGCTCAATAAACGTGTCGTTAACGGACAACGCGGACCGCAGGACCGCCCGGCACCGGCTCACACACGCGGCCGATTGTGGCGGCAACGCGCCCCTCGGCATTCAGGCGACGCACAAGCTCATCCACATCGGCAGCAGATGCCGCGATAAGCAGGCCACCAGACGTCTGCGGATCGTACAGCGCGTCGAGCATGCCCGGCTCAAGGTCCTCGTCGGCAGCCACGCGCGGGCCAAAGAAGTCCTGGTTGCGGTAGGAGCCAGCAGGGATAATGCCCAGACGCGCCATGTCGAGCACCTGGTCAAAGAGCAACACCGCCCCCGACGCAAGCTCAATCTGCACGCCCGAGCCCTCGGCCATCTCGCACGCGTGCCCGATCAGGCCAAAGCCCGTGACATCGGTGCAGCCGTGAAGCTCAAGTCCCTCGGCCAGACGAATTGGCGCCTCGTTAAGGGTGCGCATCGAGTCAAACATGGCTGCGGCCTCGTCCTGCTCGATGAGCTCGCCCTTAATGGCCGTGGTGATGATGCCCGAGCCGATCGCCTTGGTCAGCAGCAGAACATCGCCCACGCGTGCGCCGCTATTGGCGAGCATGTGGTCGAGCGCGACAAAACCGCTCACGGACAGACCGTACTTGGGCTCGTCGTCGTTGATGGTATGGCCGCCCGCGATAGAGCAACCGGCCTCGACGCACTTGTCGGCGCCACCCGCCAGAATCTGGCCGGCGACCTCAACGCCCAGGCAGCTCGGAATGCACAGCAGGTTCATGGCATGGCTCGGCCGCCCGCCCATGGCGTAGATGTCCGACAGCGAGTTGGCCGCAGCGATCTGGCCAAACAGAAACGGGTCGTCGACCATCGGCGGGAAGAAGTCGATGGACTGCACAAGCCCCAGGTTCTCCCCTACGCGGAAGACGCTCGCATCGTCAGAGGTATCGAACCCCACGAGCAAGTTGTCGTTATGCACATTTGGCAAGTCGCCCAGAACCTGGGCGAGGGCTCCGGGAGCCAACTTAGCGGCTCAACCGCTCGCGGCAGTCATAGACGTGAGCTTAATCTGATCGTCAGCCATCGATACCTCCCCTCATCGGTCAATCATTTTCTCCCAGTATACGCATGAAAGCGAGCCTACGGCGGATGCATTAATTGAGCGCCTGCGCGCGAATCGCCGCGCCGATGGCACCGGCAAAGCGAGCCTGGGGCGAGGTGGTCACCGGCGACCCCAGCAGCTCGCCCAACCGCTCCACCACGAAGGCGTTCTCGCACAGGCCACCGGTCAGGTAGTACGGAGCGCCCGCGGCCTGCCCGGCCATAGTCGCCACGCGCGAGACCACGCTGTCGATCACGCCACGCGCAATGTTCTCGCGCGGCTCGCCGCGACCGATCAGGCTGATAACCTCGCTTTCGGCAAACACGGTGCACATGCTGCTGATCTTGGTGGGCTCGCCGGAACGCGCCAGATCGGCCATCTGCTGCTGGGAAATACCCAGACGGTCGGCCATGATCTCCAAAAAGCGGCCTGTGCCGGCAGCGCACTTGTCGTTCATGGCAAATTTGGCCACGCGGCCGCCTTTAAGCTGGATGACCTTGGTGTCCTGGCCGCCCACGTCAATCACGGTCCCGTGATCGCCAAACAGGCGCACGGCACCGGTGCCGTGGCAGGTGATCTCGGTCACGACCTTGTGCGCATAGGGCACGGCGACACGACCGTAGCCGGTCGCGATCACGCGCACATCGTCGGCTGCCACGTCATAGCCGGCCGCTGCCAGCGCCTCGCGCAGCCGCTCGGAAGCATCGACCGAGGAGAACCCGGTTGGCTGCACGCACGTCCACGCCACCGAACCCTCCCCGTCGACCACAGCAGCCTTAGCCGCCGTAGACCCGATATCGATCCCGATCCCTATCATGGCTCTCTCCCAATCTAAACATCAAAGATAGCGGCGCGTTCAGGCGCCTTAGCTCTAGGTTTCTCAGGTGCCGGAGATTGTCCCGAAAGAGGAGCGCAGCGTACTTTGGTACGCAAGCGACGGTTTGAGGGGCAAGATCCGGTGCCTGAGGAAGCTAGAGGGTTTCGATGAAGGCGGCGATGCGGGTCTCGATCTGTCCCATGTCGCCGTTGCTGTAGTCGGTCTCGATCTTCATGTACGGAATGCCCGCACCCTCGACAGTCTCCTGCATGCGCGCACTCTCCACGTTAAAGGTGTGGCACGCCTGGAGCACGCTCTCCACTACGCCATCGACGTGATACTTCTCGCACATGGCCAGCGTGTTTTCCATACGACCGTCGTTGGGCGTCATGACCGAGCAGTTAATGTCCAGGTAGCGGTCGGCGATGGCGCGCAAGATGTCGGGAGCCTCCGGGTCGATCATCATGGCCGCCGTGCGCTCGCCCGAGCAGTCGTCCATGCACACGACCACACCACCGTTGGACTCGATGGTGCGACCGATCTTGTTGATCACGCCGCCCACCGGGCAGCCGGTGATCAGAATGCGCTTGGCATCCGCCGCAACCGGGCGCTCGCTCGCGTCGTAGGCCTCGCGCAGCTTGACAACCTTTTGCTCCAGCTGCTGCGTATAGGCCTCGATATCAAAGCTAAACGTACCGGCAAACATGGTGCTCATCAGGTCGACGCCGCTCATGGCCGCCGGCTGGTTGGCCTGCAGCGCAAACATCTCGAGCTGGGCCGCACGCAAGCGGTTGCGACGACGGACGGCAGCGCGCAGATCATCGTCGGTAATCGTGATGCCGTAGAAGTTCTCGAGCTCCTCCTTGAGCAGACGGCACTCCTCGTACCAGCCCTCGCGCTCGTAGGCTCGATCGCGGCCCTGCGGAAGATGCAGAATGTGCGTGCGCTTGAGCTCGTTGAGCAGCTCGTACATCTTCTTCTTGCCGTCGCAGGTGGTCTCACCGATGATCATGTCGCTAAAGTACGTAAACGGGCACTTTTGCGAATAGGCAAAACCATACGTAGACTTGATGAGCGGGCACAGGTTTGCCGGCAGCACCTTCTCGGCCTCGGGAATCACCTCGTCGGACGTGCCGCACAGCGCCACGCTCGCAGCCCCCGCGGCATCGATAATCTCGAGCGGCGTGTAGCTGCACAGAAAACCGACCAGGCGATTACCCGCCTGCTTATAATCCTTGACGCGAATAAACGCCGCCTTGCGTTGCTCGTTGAACTCCTCAAACGTGGACGGCAACGGCTGCTCAATATTTTCCGACATATAACTCCTTAACAAACCTTTTAACCAACCAAGGAAACGGCTTTCCCAGGTGCCCGAGGTTGCCGTGAAAGAGGAGCGCCGCGTACTTTGGTATGCAAGCGATGGTTTGAACGGCAAGATCGGGTGCTTGGGGAAGCCGCTGGACCGGATAGCCCTAAATGGTTTCCAAGAAAGCCTCAATCCTGGTTTGCAGTTGGCCTGCATCCTCGCCGGCGTAGTCGGTCGTGATGTGCATAAACGGGATGCCGGCCTCTTCGGCGGCCTTCTCCACGGCAAACGACTCCATCTCGTAGAGCGTGCAGAACTGCAAGGCCACGTCGACGATGCCGTCGGCATGCAGGTCCTTGGCCATCTGGACAATGTCCTTCATACGCTGGTCGTTGGGCGTAAAGACGGCGCAGTTGATCTTAAAGTAGCGCTCGGCGATGGCGTCGAGCATCTCGTCAACCGTCTCACCGGACTCGTCGACCAGGTCCTTGTAGTAGCGCGAGCCCGTGCAGGACTCCTCGCCCACCACGACGCCGCCGGCCTTCTCGATGAGGTTGAACAGCTTCCAGTTGGGCACGGCCATGGGCGTACCGGTGTACAGGATGCGCTTGGTGCCCTTGGGCGCCACACCCTCGCCGGCCTCAACGCGCTGCTCGCACTCAGCCGCCATTTCGTTGATGGCGCCGGTCAGACGCGGCGTGTCATCCATAAAGGCGGCCTGAACGGTCAGCAGGCTGTCGAGACCGCTGATGGGCGCCGGATCGGCAGCGCGGGTCGCAGCCAGACGCTGCAGGGCGCGACGCTTCTCGTTGACGGCGTGGATGGCAGCCTTCAGGCGCTCAGGCGTAATCGTGACGCCGCACTCTTCCTCGATCTTGGCGGCAAGCTTTTTAACCTCGGCCTTCCAGGTCACGAGCGTCGACTCGTCGTGCACGTTGGGAATATCCATGACGTACATGTTCTTTTGCGTGGCAAAGAACTCGTAGGCCTTCTTCTTGCCATCGCAGGTGTTCTCGCCTACCACCAAGTCACTCGACTCAATGTAGGGGCAGACCTCGCCCAGCTTAAAGCCGGCAAAGCTCTTGATGAGCGGGCAGGTGTTGCGCGGCAGATGCTCCTCGACCTTGTCGGTCGCCCAGTCGGCACCCGAGCACAGACCAACGGGAATGCCGTCACAGGCAAGTACGATCTCCTCGGGCACGTACACACAGAACGAACCGACGATCTTGGTGGCCTCGCCGGCCTCCTTCTTGTCGAGCATCTCCTTAATACGGCCGCTGTGGATGTTGGTGGCGACAAAATCCAGGTAGGACGTGGACTTGGGGCGATTGTTCTGCGTCAGGAACATATCGCCGTACATCTGGCCCACAGCGCCCAGCAGCATGTCGTGGTCGGCAAGATTCATGCCGAGGCTCTCCCACATCGGATGGAAATCAAATTCTTCAGCCATGACGGTTCCCCTCTCGAACCAAAAATGAATAGCTACGGTATTTCTGCACGGTGGGTGGCGAAAACCCAGCCGTGCTCAAACCCGGAATTTTGGGGAACCCGCTTTGCGGTCGATTATTTAGTTGTGCGTCGTCTCTCCCGGAGCCGTGAACATACCTGCTCATATGCGGCTCCGAGCCATATACAGGGCGCGCGCGGCAACGCGACGCGAATATGTCTTCTGCAGCATCGGCGCGCCCTCCTTTTCTCGTCGAAGGTAACTATATCAACGGTTGTCGTCAAGACGAACACCGTCGACACGCGTACGACAACGTTGGGATGTGAGCATCTCGCTGTCTGATAATTAATTATCAGACTGATAAGGTTTAGTCATGTAGAAATCGGCGAACGGCGAAGTGAAAACAAAGCGGTCGAGGAATACCTCCTCGACCGCATCGCACCCGCATTATCGGCAAACGAGATGAATCCTGCTTGCATCAAAATGCATGCGCAGAGTCTCACCCGCCTGCGGCAGCTCTTCCACGGGTACACTCACCTTATTCACCTTCCACTGCAGACGCGTGGGCGCATCAGCACGCGGCACGTCCAGCAGCACCAGCCGCTCAAAGCGCGAATCGCTCACACGGGCCACGTGCAAATCGTAGCTGTTGCGACCGCGCTCCGCGCGATTGTCAACATGGAAGTAGCTCGCACGAATACCGAGGTACGTCACGTTATCGGGAACCTCATGGCCCACGTTAAAGGTCATGCCCCAGTCCAGGGCTTCAACTTCCTGAGACCCGATCTTGCGCGCCCGGCTTGTGTTCTTGCAGCCCGTCAGGCGCAGCGCCGCCAGCGTCTGCGGACGGCGGACCACGTCCTCGACGGAGCCGATCTCCTCAACATGCCCGTCGTGCATCACGCAGATGCGCTGGCACAGGCGGCACGCTTCGTCGATGTCGTGGCTCACGTAGAGCACGGTGCGGTTGCATACATCGAACAGGTCGAGCATGTTTTGCTCAAGCGCGCTCTTGAGATACGCATCGAGCGCGCTCATGGGCTCGTCGAACATAAAAATGCCCGGATGCGCCGCCACCATACGGGCAAGCGCCACGCGTTGCTGCTGCCCGCCCGAGAGTCGCGCGGGGTAGCGATCGACAAAATCGGCCAGACCGAAAATGCCCAAATAGCGCTCGGCGAGCTTTTTGCGCGCGGCGGCGTCGCCAGCATCCTTTACACCGGCGCATACGTTATCGGCCACCGTCATGTTGGGAAACAGCTGATAGTTTTGAAACAACAGGGCGCATTTTCGCTCCTGGGGTGACAGGTTGATGCCAGCCGCCGAGTCAAAAAAGGTCACGCCGTTGACGACGATCTTGCCCTCGTCGGGCGTCTCCACGCCGGCAATGCAGCGCAGCGTGCAGCTCTTGCCGCAGCCCGAGGCACCAAGCAGCGCCACACGCTCCTCGCCGGCCTCAAGCTGCATATCGAGCATAAACCCCGGATAGCGCTTTTTTATGTCCAGAACGAGTGACATGGCCTATCGACCTCCCTGCATAGCGGGCTCATCGCGCATGAGCTCGGCCAGTGCCTCGCGATCGATACGCAAGGCATCACCGCCCGCCGGGTCGAGTGAATCGCCCTGTCCGGCGAGATCTTTGGCCTGCTTACGTTCCGCACGGGAAAGGCCACGCTCGCGGTATTTTTGCGAATGCGCCGTGTACATGTTGATGAACAGGATGACTAGGAAGCTGAACGCTATTACGACCACGACCCAAAAGAGGGCCACCGACGTATTGCCGCCCATCCATTCAAAGTAAATCGCAATGGGAATGGTCTGCGTAATACCGGCATAGTTGCCCGCAAAGAACAGGGTGCAGCCAAACTCGCCCATGGCGCGGGCAAAGGCGAGCACCGTGCCGGCGGCAATCGAGGGCCAGCCGAGCGGCATCATGAGTTTGGTGAAGATGCGTCGCTCGGACCAGCCCAGCGTGCGCGCCGCATCGAGCATTTGCGTGTCGAGGCTCTCAAAGGCGCCGAGCGCCGTACGGTAGACCAGGGGAAACGATACCACCACGGCAGAGATCACCGCCGCCGGCCACGTAAAGACAATCGAGACGCCGTGCGCGATAAGCCACTGGCCCACCCCGGTCGAGCGGCCAAACAGCATAAGGAGCAGAAAGCCGCAGACCGTGGGCGGCAACACCATGGGGATGGTAAAGACCGAGTCGAGCAGGCCCTTGATGCGACTCGAGGTGCCCATGGTCTTCCACGCGGCAAACAGGCCCAGCGCAAAGGAGATCAGCAGGGCAAGGCCGCTCGTTTTAATGGACACCCAAAACGGTCGGTAGTCGATGCCGCCCAATAAGGAGGCCAGAGAGGTCAAGGGCCCCTGCTCATCCCACAACACGACAGACGATGCTTCTACCATTTGAGCGCTATCAAGCCAACGCGCGCCGCCTTTGGCATCACCCGAGGCTGATGCAATCACCACATAGCGGTCCCCATCCGCACCGCGCTCGTCAAAGCCATAGGTATACCCGCCGGCATCAAACGTTGTTTCCGCCGTGACATACCAAGGAAGATCCACGTCCCCTAGCTGCGCACCTCCCATACAGTTTGCGCTGTCGAGCTCACAGACGAGGGCCTTGAGACCCGATACGCACTCGTTGTTCTGCGGATCCAATCCATACCTCTCGATCGCCTTGGGCGATATCCACACCACAACGCGATCGGCAGCAGGCGCCACTACAAGGTCCACGTCCTCGTCAACGGGAAACCGGTAGCCCTCAGGCTGGCCCTCCATGGCACGAGCGGTCCCCTTGGCCAACCGCTCAAAACCCTCGATCCCATAGGAAAGCCCATGAGCAGTCGCAGCAACCTGGGCCCCGTCCTCAGCGTCCCCAGCAAACGCAAATCCCGGCACCCAGCAAAGCGCGAAGGTCAAAGCACAGGCGACAAGGATGCGGAATCTATTAAGCACGAAAAGCTCCAAGCGAATATAAGGACGGAGTGAGACACAAAACGATGGAATTATCGCGCCAAGCCGCACTACGCGGAAAGCTCAAAGCCGTACTTAGCCCAAATCTTCTGAGCCTTCCTGTTGGACAGACAGAAGTCGATGAACGCCTTGGCTTCGTCGGCGTGCTCAGAGCTCTCGGCAACGGCACCCGGATACACGATGGGCTTGTGCGAATCCTCGGGACACACAAAGGCCTCCTCGATGCCGTCGTAGCGGAAGATATCGGAGCTGTAGACAAAGCCGGCCACGCAGTCGCCCGTGGACACATAGGCGGCGGCGGTACCAACTTTGTCGGCCAGGGCCACCTTTTCGGCGATCTCGGGCGCATACTCGCCGTCGTCGCCCTCGGTGCCGGTGTAGAGGCCCACGGAAGCCAGCGCCTGGTTGGCGTACTTGCCGGCGGGGACGGTCTTGGCGTCGCCAATGGCGATCTTACCGTCCAGGTTCGCGACGTCGGCGATGGCCTCGACCTTGGTGTCGGAGCCCTCGGCGCGAATGATCACGAGATCGTTGACGAACATGTCCTCGCGGGTATCGGCATCGACGAGCTCAGCGGTCTCGGCGTCATCCATGGTGCCCTTGGAAGCGGTGATGAGCACGTCGACGGCAGCGCCGGCCTTCATCTGCTCGACGAGGTCGCCAGACGCCTTAAACTGCGTGTCGGCAAACGTGGTGCCGGTCTGCTCGGTGTAAAGCTCCTGAACCTCCGGCAGAGCCTTCTCGAGCGAGTTGGCGGCAAAGACCTGCAGCTCGACAGCTTTCTTGGAAGATGCCTTAGCAGAACCGGCATCGGATCCGGCCGGCTCGGACGTCTTGCTGCCCGAACAGCCGGCAAGACCAAGGCCGGCAGCGGCGACAGCAGAAAGCGAAACGAATCCGCGGCGTGAAACCATATCGAACATATTCAACCCTTTCGGATCTTGTGCCCGGGTACCCCACCGCGGGCTTTAATCTGCAATCAGATTATACTTCTGCGCGAATAATGAAAGTGAGAAATTATTCTCGTCAGAGAATATAGTTTCGAATTACCGTGCACCTCGGCGTCGCTTCGGCGGAAAACAAAGGCGGAGCAGCCGTTCAGGTCGCCCCGCCGCAGGTAAACCGCTTAGTTGGTATGTCCGCCGCCCGCTGTCATCTGAGCCGCATGCTCCAGCTGGTCTGCTATGGCCTCCCAGCTTTCGCGGGCGGCCTTCGTAGAACCGGGAAAGTTTACGACAAGTGTATGACCTCGTTGCATGCAAATAGCGCGCGAGAGCATAGCGCGGCGCGTCTTGGTCATCGAATACGCACGGATTGCCTCGGCAATACCCGGCACATCGCGGTCACAGACGGCACGCGTCGCCTCGGGTGTTACGTCGCGCATCGAAAGCCCCGTGCCGCCGCAGGTGAGCACGACATTGGCGTGGCACTCATCGGCGGCTTCCGCAATGGCATCACCGATCTCGCTGACGTCGTCACGCACGACCACATGCGAGGCGACCGTCCAGCCCTGTGCCACGATAAGCTCCCCGAGCGCAGCACCCGCCTCGTCCTGGGCAAGATCGCGCGTATCCGAGCACGTCACAATCGAAATCTTCAACTCCATAGCATTCCTCCTATAGCACCGTGCCCTCAGGCAGGTCGACACGCACGACATCCACGACGTCGCCCGCCGCAAGGTCGCACGGTCCTTCGTGAATACGCAACAGGCAGTTCGCACGCTGCATGGTTCCAAGCAGCGCCGAATTCTGCGTCTTGGCCTCGGTCACCAACAACTCACCGGTCTCGGGGTCGCGCAAAACCGTGGCGCGATCGAAGAAGCGGCGATGCTGTCGCTTTTTCACGCTATGCGTGAGCGTCGCCTGCTGCACGGGACGCGCACCCTCGGCAAAGCCGCGCATCTTGCGAATCGCCGGACGGGCGAGCATCTCAAAGCCCACATACGCCGCGGCAGGATTGCCTGAAAGCCCCAGGTAGGGCTTACCCCCGAGCAAGCCAAACGTGATAGCCTTGCCCGGACGCATCGAGATGCGGTCGAAGAGCACCTCGCCCTCGCGATGGACCAGTGCCGTCACATAGTCGTAGTCGCCCGCCGAGGCACCGCCGCTCGTAATGACAAAATCGCACTCCTGCACGGCACGATGCACCAGCTCGGCAATCGCCTGCTCATCATCGGGCGCAATGCCGTAGAACACGGGCTCGGCGCCGGCATCGAGTGCCTCGGCCATCAGCGCCGAAGAGTTGGAATCGCGAATCTGACCGCGCGCCGGTACCTTACTCGGTGCGACCAGTTCCGTGCCCAGCGAGATAATGCCCACACGTGGGGCAGCGTGCACCTTCACGCTCGCATATCCGGCGCTTGCCAACAGACCCGCGCCCGCCGGAGCCACGACCTCGCCGGCGTGCATCACAACATCGCCGGCATGGGCCTCCTCGGCGGCAGAGCGAACGTTCTCCCCCACCTTGGCCGGCGCCGAGAACCTCACACGCGAGCCCTCGTTGCCGTCACCGTCAAGCACATCGACGATCTCGTACTTCACAACGGCATCGGCACCTTCGGGTACCGGCGCGCCCGTCATGATGCGGACCGTCTCGCCCGCGCCGATTGCGCCCTCAAACACATGGCCCGCGGCCTCGTGTCCGATAACGTCGAGCGTCACCGGCGCCTCGCCAGATGCCTGCGCCAAGTCCGCCGAGCGCACGGCATATCCGTCCATAGCGCTGTTGGCAAACGGCGAGATGTCGATATCGGCCACCGCGTCCTCGGCCAAGGGAAGACCGGCGGCCTGCCACACGGGAATCTCGATGAGATCCGTCGGAGCAACGTGCGACAGGACAATCGACTGCGCGTCCTCCAGTGGAATGAGTTTCTCTGCCATATGCACCTCTTAATGCCACGGCGCACAACAGGGGCGCCGATTCTTTATGCTTTTCTCAGTATAATCCCCCGATGCACGGCCGCGACTCGGCCTGTACCCGCAAATACACCTGTCGGTTGCAGGCCGCGAAACAGAATGGAAACCAACCCACCGGCTCGTCGCGTTTACCGCGTTTTATAATGCTTGCGTTGCAACCTAAAAGAGGAACGTATGGCTCATAACGACAAAACCGAAAGCGCAAACGAAACGCAGGATCATTCCCAGCCGCTCGACGACGGCGGCTTTTTCTCCCTGAACGACGTCATCATGGCAGGCAGACATCAGCTCACTCGCTCCGAGCATCTCTTAGCTGCCGACACGCGCCGCAACGTCCGCAACCTACTCGTGAGCGCCAAGTTGCTCGTGCTCGTCGTCACCGTATCGCTCGCCATGGGCGTTGCCGCTTGGGCGTTTTTGGCCTCGTTGAATATCGCGACTGACTATCGCGAGCACCATGCGTGGATTTACGCGCTGCTTCCCGTTGTGGGCGTTGCCACCGCATGGGTGTACAAAAACCACGGTCTTGCCGCCAAACGCGGTAACAACCTGGTCATCGACTCCGCTCTGGGCACACGCCTCATCCATATGCGCATGGCCGTCCTCACCTTCGTCTGCTCCACGCTCACGCACCTCACCGGCGGATCGGCCGGTCGTGAGGGAGCTGCGGTGCAGATTGGCGGCACCATCGCCAGCAACATCTCGAGCCTCGCCCACCTCAAAAAGCATGACCACCACGACCTCATGCTCGCCGGCATCTCGTCGGCCTTTGGCGCCGTATTCGGCTCGCCCCTTGCCGGGGCTTTCTTTGGCATGGAGATGTGCTTTATCGGCAAGATCGACTACACCGCGGGCATCTACTGCCTGGTCGCCTCGTTTACCGGCTACTTTACATCACTCGCCCTAGGTACCGAGTACGAGGCGAATGTCATCGCCAGCGTTCCCAACATGACACCACGGACGGTTGTCATCGTTGTTATCAGCGCCATTATCTTCGGTCTGACGGCACGCCTCTTTGCCTGGTCAGTTCGAACCGTCAAGAGCCTGTACGGTCGCTTTATCACCAATTACCTCGTTCGCGCACTCATAGGCGCACTCGTGGTTTTGGCCGCCTATGCCCTTCTCGACGCCTGGGACTACGCCGGCCTTTCCACGTGGCTTTCCGGCGCCGGATTTGCCGGCAACACCACCCTGGCAGACGCAGCCATCAAGTTGGTCGTCACAGCGCTTACCCTGGGTGCGGGCTTCCAAGGCGGCGAGGTCACGCCCCTGTTTGGCATCGGTGCGGCGCTCGGCGGCTGGATCGGTTGCCTCGTCGGAATCGACCCCAGTTTTCTGGCGGCTCTCGGCATGCTCGGCGTGTTCTGTGCCGGCCTCAACGTGCCCATCACCACCTGCATGATGGCCATCGACCTGTTCCACGGCACGGCAGCCGGGTTCTTTGTCATCGTGGCCTTTATCAGCTATCTAACTGCCGGACACCGCGGCGTGTACCCCGCCCAGCGCATCATCTCGCCCAAGCGCCGTTCGCTTATTGTGGATGAGGGCGGTACGGTAGCGGATGCTATCGAGCGCCACAACGACCTGATAGAGTAGACGTAAGTATTCGACGTGCAGCCACAATCGGGGGCAATTCGACCTGAGCGCGACCGCACCGTCACGTCATACGCCGGGAGTCGCCCCATGCACGCAACTGATTTTGGCCGCACGCTCATCATCGCCAACCCAGCCGCCCAGTCGGGTGCGGCGCACGAAGTTGCCGAGCGCCTGCAACGCTTTTTGGACATGACTGCACGCGCATCCCAGTTTGACTTGGTGCTAACCGAGCGCATGGGACACGCCAAGGAGCTGGCCGCACAGGCCCAGGGCTATCGCACCGTTATCGCCCTTGGCGGCGACGGCGTGATTCACGAGGTCGTCAACGGGCTTATGACGCAAGAGGAGGACACCCGCCCCGCTCTTGCCATCCTACCCGTGGGCTCTGGCAACGATTTTGCCCAAACGCTCGGCATCGACGATTTCTCCGGTAAGGATTTTGGCGCGCTGCTCACCTGCGAGCTGCAGCGTCAGGACATCGGGCGCATTCGCTCGTGGAGCCCTGCGAGCGGCAGCGGCGAGGCTACCGTTGAGTACTACGACCAGACGCTCTCGGTCGGCATCGATGCCGCCATCGGCCTGGGCACCACCGAGCTGCGCAAAAAGACGGGCCTCGCCGGCGCTCCGCTCTACACCCTATCGGGACTTGAGCAGTTTGGCCTGCGCTATCGCAACTACCCCATGACCATCAGCTTTGATGGCGCGCCCGCCGAGCGCGTGAGGGCGATCATCATGGCCATCCAGCTGGGACCCACCTATGGCTCGGGCTATCGCATCTGCCCCAACGCCGACCCCTGCGACGGCATGCTCGACATCTGCTACGCATGCGGCCCTGTCCCTCGCGCGGTTGCCCTGCCTATGTTTCTTTCGGCCAAGGACGGCCACCATATCAAGTTGCCACCGGTTCGCATGCGCCGATGCCGCCATGCCGAGCTCACTTTTGAGGAGCCCGACTACCCCATCCAAGCCGACGGCGAGCCCGTTGTCGCCTCGCGCATCGAGGTCGACATCCTTGCCGGCGTCCTCCACGTCTGGCATCCCACCCGCTAACCCCACCTAAGTTGCGGTGAAATAGGGACTGTTTATGCAGATAAAGCCGCAAAACAGTCCCTATTTCACCGCAACTTATTGAGAAGATCATTCCTCCCCGCCCGGCTTGCGACGGTTGGCCTTTTTAATCGCGTTAAAGTGCTTATCATTGAGCCTGCGCTGGCGAGAGCGCTGAGGCACCTTGGTCTTTACGCGTCGGCGCGGTGGACGCCCGCGACGCTCAAGCTCAGCGCGCAGCTTACGCAGGCAGCTGCTGCGGTTTTGGAACTGGCT
>URWC01000033.1 GCA_900551555.1 uncultured Collinsella sp.
CAAAAAGGCTCACCAGATGATCCTGGATGCCCTCGATGCCCTGACGGCACTCGCCACCACCTGCCCCGAGCAGCTGGGCGATGCCTTTGAGGGCGCCGAGACCGCACTGTTCGACGAGATCTCCTCCACGCTGCGCTATGCCGCCTTCCGCCTGCTGTGCGTGTGGGGTGCCACGAGCGTCGAGCGCTCGCGCGAAGCTTGGCCCATCCTGGACGAGGCCATCCAGTGCTACCACGGCGACCTTGAGTATCGCGACATGCTCGGTTGCCTGTACGAGTTTTGCCAGGGCGAGATCGACGCCGAGGTTGCCGAGAAGCTTGCGCTGCGCCTTAAGTTCGATGCCGAGAACGGTAAGGGCAGCTATCTCAAGGCCCGTTCGAGCGAGATTTGCGAAATGCTTGTTAAACGTTTTGGCCTGGATCTCTCCAAAAAGAAGAAGCGTGCTAGCGTTAAAAAATCTGACGACGCCGAAGACGAGGAGTAACAGATTATGGCGCACGATGTAGTCCTGATTCCCGGTGACGGTATCGGTCCCGAGATTACGCAGGCCATGCGCCGCGTGGTCGAGGCCACCGGTGTCCAGATCAACTGGAACGTCCAGGAGGCCGGTGCCGGCGTCATGGACGAGTTTGGCACGCCGCTGCCCCAACATGTGCTCGATGCGGTCGCCGAGACCAAGGTTGCCATCAAGGGCCCCATCACCACGCCGGTCGGCACGGGCTTCCGCAGCGTTAACGTCGCCCTGCGCAAGCACTTCGACCTGTACGCCTGCGTGCGCCCCTGCCTGTCGCAGCCGGGCGACGGCTCGCGCTTCCGCGACGTCGATCTGGTCATCGTGCGCGAGAACACCGAGGACCTCTACGCCGGCATCGAGTTCGATGAGGGCGCTGCCGAGGTCGAGGAGCTCTCGCAGCTCGTCGAGCGTTCGGGCCAAAAGACCTTCGCCGCCGATTCCGCGATCTCGATCAAGCCGATCTCCATCGCCAAGAGTCGCCGTATTGTGGAGTACGCCTTTGAGTACGCCCGCCGTTGCGGCCGCAAAAAGGTGACGGCCGTACACAAGGCAAACATCATGAAAGCGACTGACGGCCTGTTCCTGCGCGTTGCGCGCGAGGTGGCCGCCAACTATCCCGATATCGAGTTCAACGACAAGATCGTCGACGCCACCTGCATGGGCCTGGTCCAAAACCCCAACGACTTCGATGTCTTGGTGCTGCCCAACCTGTACGGCGACATCGTGAGCGACCTGTGCGCCGGCCTGGTGGGTGGCTTAGGGATGGCCCCCGGCTCCAACATCGGTGCCGACTGCGCCATCTTCGAGGCAACGCACGGCTCTGCGCCCGATATCGCTGGCCAGGATATCGCCAACCCCACGGCCGAGATTCTCTCTGCTGCGATGATGCTCGATCACCTGGGCGAGAACGACGCTGCCAATCGCATTCGCGCCTCCGTATCTGCCACGCTCGACGAGGGCAAGCAGGTTACCGGTGACGTGCGCCGTGCCCAGACCGGCTCCGTTGAGGGGGCCGTGGGCACGCAGGCCTTTGCCGATGCCGTTATCGCGCACCTGGCCTAAGGTAGGCACGCTGCAAACGCCTAAATAGTACTTAAGTGTTTGCGTATAACCTAAGAATCAATACGCCCGGCGCTCTGTCGGGCGTATTCTATTGAAGACTATGTTTCCTAACAAGGAGTAACCGATATGGGTCTGATTCAAAAGAAGGACGAGATCGACGGCATCCAGATCATCGAGCGCGGCGAAGGCCCCGACGGTGACGAGGACGAGAAGATCGACCTGGTCGCCGGTACGTCTGCCGAGCACATTGCTGCCGGTACGACGGCCGAGGAGGAGGACGCCCGTCTGGAGGCTCAGATTGCCGCGGATGCCGCTGACGAGAATCTGATGCCCGAGGCCCAGGATGAGGACGACGATATCCTGAGTTCCGATGAAGACGATCGCGTATCCAAGCACAAGAAGACGATGATTGCCGCCTTTGTGGTTGCAGTCGTGATCGCTGCGGTGGTCGGCTTCTTTATTGGCAATGGCGGCTTTGGCGGCAAGGGTGTCGGCTCGGCGACCCTGACCGAGGACCAGCTCGATTCGACCGTGGCAAGCTATAGCTACAACGGCAAGAAGAGCGACATCACCGCGCGCGAGGCCATCGAGAGCCAGTACAGCCTCGACACCGTCAAGGATAGCGATGGCAACTACACCGCTCCTTCTGCCGACGTCATCCTGTCCTACGTGCGCAACAAGATCCTGCTCGACGCTGCCGAGGACGAGGGCATTACCGTCTCCTCTAAGGAGATGAAGCAGTACGCCGAGGATTCCATCGGCACTTCTGACTACAAGACCATGGCCACGCAGTATGGCGTGTCCAAGGACCAGGCCAAGCAGATCGTCCGCCAGTCCGCGACGCTGCAGAAGCTCTACAAGAAGAAGGTGGGCGATAGCTCCGCAAGCATGCCGACCGCTCCGACCGAGCCTTCTGACGGCAATGAGGACACCGCGAGCAAGGATTACGCCGACTACATCATCAACCTTGCCGGCGACGAGTGGGATAGCTCGAAGGGTACCTGGAAGGACGAGAACGGCACCTACGCTAAGGCCTTTGCCGACGATGCCTTTACGGTCGATAGCGCCACCTATAAGCAGGCCATGACCGCCTACTACACTGCTTACCAGCAGTACTCTTCGCAGGCTTCGAGCGCCAGCTCCAAGTGGACCGAGTATGCTAACGGCCTCTACGCCAAGGCCAACATCAGCATCTACGGCCTGTTTGCGTAAGGTTTGCCTGCACTACTGCGCGCTAACCGATCTACCTGATTAAGCCCGCTAGAACGGACAACGTTCTAGCGGGCTTTTTTTGTTACCGAAACCACTGAGGTAGGCCTCGCGCCCGCACAAGCGCTCCATCGGGTTCCCCTAATTCATCTGGGGAAACAACTGCAAACGATTGCAAGTAACCGGTGAACGGTCGAAAACTACCGTTCACCGATAATCTCAAAACTGGTTCTAACTGGTATTAAGCCAAAAAGACCAATTCACAAATCTTCACAATGACCTGCAATTTTTCTTTACGCTATTTTTAGCCGCCCTGTGTTGTATTGACACGAAAAGAGTTCCGATTTTTTGCCAAAGCGTTTCGAAACGGTTTCAAAACCGCAGGTAGAAGTGTTAACGAGCGGTAAACGGTCGATTTATCACCGTGAGCGGTGCAAAAACGTTTTACCGTATGAATCAACGAAAGCGACCTCTTCTGTGGTGATATAGTGGCAACAACACGTCACGTGGTTACTACCAGTTGAGAAACCACTGGTCTTTAAAGAACGCTTTCCAAGAAGCTTTAAGGGCGATTGCCCGCTGGCTTCCGAAAAACATCGGACTCAGATCGTACACACCTTCGGAAGGGAAATTTGAATGGTTGGCTTTATTCTTACCAGTCATGGACAGTTCGCACCCGGCCTTGCAAGCGCTATCGCTATGGTTGCCGGCGACCAGCCCGCTTTTACCGTCGTTCCTTTTGAGGGCGACCAGGCTGCTTCCTACGGTGAGGATCTCCGCGCCGCTATTACCGCCATGCGCGAGGAGTGCGATGGCGTGCTCGTCTTTACCGATTTGCTTGGCGGCACCCCGTTCAACCAGTCGATGATGATTGCCCAGGATGTCGACAACGTCGAAGTTCTGACCGGCACTAACCTCCCCATGGTTATTGAGCTTCTGTTCCTCCGCGGTAACGCCACGCTCGCCGAGCTTGGCGAGCAGGCAGTGACCGTTGGCCAGACGGGCATCACCGCCCAGACGGTCGCGTCCGTTGCCAGCTCCGACGAAGAGGATATCTTCGGCGACGAGGACGGTATCTAATGGCCGATTTCGGAGCCAACGTTCTGAGCTCCTCGGTCGCCCTTTTAGGCCTGCTTGTCATCATGGGCTTGATTTACACCATCTGGTCGCAAATCAACATGAAGAAGAAGCAGAAGTACTTCAAGGAGCTGCACACCGAGCTCAAGCCGGGTCAGGAGGTTCTTTTCGCCGGCGGTATCTACGGAACCGTCAAAGGCATCGAAGGCGAAAAGGTCCAGATCAAAGTCCGATCCGGAGCAGTCGTAGATGTTTCGCGTTACGCGATTCAGGAGATCAAGTAACTGTCGTCAGCAAATAACGAAAGGAAGCTGATCAACATGGCAGAACCCAACATTCTTCTTACCCGCATCGATAACCGACTGGTCCATGGTCAGGTCGCTACCCAGTGGAACTCCACCCTGGGTTCCAACCTCATCCTCGTCGCCAACGACGACGTGTCGACCAACACCATGCGCCAGAACCTCATGAAGATGGCCGCTCCCACCGGCGTCGCTACGCGTTTCTTCTCCCTGCAGAAGACCATCGACGTCATCGGCAAGGCGAGCCCGCGCCAGAAGATCTTCATCGTGGCCGAAACACCGGAAGACGTGCTTACGCTCGTCAAGGGCGGTGTGCCTATAAAGAAGGTAAACATCGGCAACATGCACATGTCGGAAGGAAAGCGCCAAGTCGCCACCTCCGTCGCAGTTAACGACGAGGATGTCGCTGCGTTTAAAGAGCTGCAGGAATTGGGGGTGGAGTTGGAGATCAGGCGCGTTCCGAGCACGCCTGTTGAGGACACGAGCAAGCTCTTCTCGTAATCCTCGTGATCCACGTTGTCGGGAGTGAAACCCTGACATTCTGTACGTGAAATCCAAAGTGCGTACATACATTTTGAAAGGAGGAGCAAGATGGAATACACGATCTTCCAGGTCGCTCTGGTCTTCATCGTCACGTTCGTCGCGGCAATCGACCAGTTTAACTTCCTCGAGTCTCTCTATCAGCCCATCGTCACCGGCGCCGTCATCGGTCTTATCCTTGGCGACCTCAACACCGGTCTTCTCGTGGGTGGTACTTATCAGCTCATGACGATCGGCAACATGCCGATCGGAGGTGCTCAGCCGCCTAACGCTGTTATCGGCGGCATCATGGCAGCCATTCTCGCTATTGCTACGGGCCTCGAGCCCAACGCGGCAGTCGGCCTTGCCATTCCGTTCGCTCTGCTTGGTCAGCTCGGCGTTACCCTGGTCTTCACGCTTATGTCGCCGCTCATGTCCTCCGCGGACAACATGGCTCACAACGCTGACACCAAGGGTATCGAGCGTCTGAACTACTTCGCCATGGCTCTGCTCGGCCTGATCTTCGCTGTCGTCGTCACCCTGTTCTTCATCGCTGGCGCTACCATCGGTCAGACCATCGCTTCCGCCATCCCGACCTGGCTGCAGACCGGTCTCTCCGCTGCAGGCGGCATGATGCGCTTCGTCGGCTTCGCCGTCCTGCTCAAGGTTATGATGAACCGCGATATGTGGGGCTTCTTCCTCATGGGCTTTGGCCTCGCGCTCATCACCGTTGCCAACGATTCTCTGGCAACCCCTGCTCTGCTCATCCTCGCTCTCATCGGCTTCGGCATCGCTTTCTGGGACTTCCAGCAGCAGACCGAGCTGAAGGGTGCAGCTGTTTCTGACGGAGGTGACTTCGAAGATGGCATCTAATGAGTATGTGATCCCGGAGCACTACGAGGATCTTACTCCTGCTCCGCAGCTCGATCAGAAGACCCTCAACAAGATGGCTTGGCGCTCCTGCTTCCTGCAGGCCTCGTTCAACTACGAGCGTATGCAGGCCGCTGGCTGGCTCTACTCCATCATCCCCGGTCTGGAGAAGATCCACACCAACAAGAACGACCTCGCGGCTTCCATGAGCCACAACCTGGAGTTCTTCAACACCCACCCGTTCCTCGTCACCTTTGTTATGGGCATCGTGCTTTCGCTCGAGCAGAACAAGGTTGACATCCCCACGATCCGCGCCGTCCGCGTCGCCGCAATGGGCCCGCTCGGTGGTATCGGTGACGCCCTGTTCTGGCTGACGCTCGTGCCTATCACGGCCGGCATCACCTCCAACATGGCCATCAACGGCAACGCCGCTGCGCCGATCATCTTCCTGGTGATCTTCAACGCCGTCCAGTTCGCCCTGCGTTTCTGGCTCATGAACTGGTCCTACAAGCTTGGCACCAGCGCTATTGACGCTCTGACCGCCAACATGCAAGCCTTCACCCGCGCCGCTTCCATCATGGGCGTCTTCGTCGTCGGTTGCCTGGTCGTCACCATGGGTGGCACCCAGATCAACCTCCAGATCCCCAACGGCACCACTCGTGGCCTGTCCGCCACTACCGTGATCGTCTCCGAGAAGGAGGCCGAGAACTTCACCGGTATGGAGGGCATCGATACCGAGACCGCTGAGGCCGGTACCATCGCCATGACCGATGAGGACGGCAACGCCCTCACCGCTTCCGATGCTGACGGCAACGCTATCGAGTGCGGCGTCACCGATCTGGGCAACGGCATGGAGTCCGTGACCTACGGCACCGTTACCGAGGATCCGGTCAACTTCTCTGTTGCCGACACCCTCAACACCATCGTCCCGAAGCTCGTCCCGCTTATGCTTACGCTGCTGCTTTACTACATGTTCGCTAAGCACAGCTGGACCCCGACCAAGGGCATTCTCCTGCTCTTCGTCCTTGGCATCCTGGGCGCTGGCCCGCTTGGTCTCTGGCCGAGCATCTGGTAAGGCTCTAGCTTGAGGGGTGTGTCCCTACGCGGCTCACACCCCGACCCCTTAAGCCATGTGTATGTTAAAAGCCGCGTGCTCGAAAGAGCGCGCGGCTTTTGTTTTCTTAATGATTCGGGTGTGGCAGACAGATAATGCATAACACCCTAGGTAGTTAGCCGAATTCGAGCAAAAGGGAGGATAGGATGGCGATCGGAGCGCGCAAGCAACCGCTGTACGATCAGCTGGTCGATATTCTGACCGAAAAGATTGACCACGAATATCACGCCGGTGACATGATTCCTTCCGAGCGCGAACTTTCGGAGCGCTATGGTCTCTCGCGCACCACGGTGCGTCTGGCTCTGCAGGAGCTGGAGCGTTTGGGACTGGTGGTTCGGCAGCACGGTCGCGGCACCTTTGTGACCGACCGTTCGGCAAAAGCAACCAACCTTATGCAGTCCTACAGCTTTACCGAGCAGATGCGTGCGATGGGTCGCGATCCAGAGACTACGATTCTCGAGTTTTGCGAGATGGAGGCCGATAAGAATCTGGCCGAGCATATGGGATGCCGCATCGGCGACCGTATCTTTAAGCTCAAGCGCCTTCGTTCTGCCGACAACATGCCCATGATGGTCGAACGCAGCTATCTACCGGTTCGTCAATTTCTGTCCCTCAAGCGACCGCTCTTGGAGCGCAAGCCGCTTTATGACGTGATTGAGCAAGACTTTCAGCAAAAGATACGCGTGGCCGAAGAGGAATTTTATGCGAGCATCGCGCGTCCCACCGACGCCCATCTCTTGGGTATCGTCGAGGGCTCGCCCGTGCTCGATTTGGTCCGTACAACGTATAACGAGTCAAACGAGGTCGTGGAGTATACGCTCTCGGTTGCTCGTGCCGATCAGTTTAAATACAAGGTTTATCACCAGCGCAACGTTTAGCGCCTCCAGTGTTTTCATGTGATGATTCTTTGCATTTAACTGGTTACTACCAGATAACCAACCGAAGTGTATAATTGCACGTCAGAGGATTACTTCTAGAGAGAGGTATTAGAAATGTTCGAGAAGAGTGTCGAGGAGCTCACCGAGCTCGGCGCCCAGATCACCACGGCCGAGATTGCCCAGCAGCCCGAGCTTTGGCGTGATACGCTCAACATCTACCGCGAGAACAAGGAGGCCATCGAGGCCTTCCTGGCCGAGGCTCGCGCCATGGGCGAGGGCCGTCTGTCCGTGGTCTTCACTGGTGCCGGTACTTCTGACTACGTGGGCGATACCTGCGCTCCGTACCTGCGTCACGCTGGCAACACCGATCTCTACGACTTTAAGCCCATCGCCACGACCGATATCGTGAGCGCTCCGCGCGACTTCCTGCGCGCCGAGGATCCCACGCTCGTGGTTTCCTTCGCCCGTTCTGGCAACAGCCCCGAGAGCCTTGCCGCCGTCGCCGTTGCCAAGGAGCTCGTCCACAACGTCAAGTTCCTCAACATCACCTGCGCTCCCGAGGGCAAGCTCGCCGTCGAGTCCGCCGATGATCCCAACGCGCTGACGCTGCTCATCCCGCGCGCCAACGACAAGGGCTTCGCCATGACCGGCTCTTACACCTGCATGACCCTGCTTTCCACCCTCATCTTTGACGAGGCTTCCGATGAGCAGAAGGCCGAGTGGGTCGAGACCATCGCCAAGATGGGCGAAGAGGTCATCTCCCGCGAGCCCGAGATCGCCGATTACCTCGCTGGCGACTTCAACCGCGTGACCTACCTGGGCTCCGGTTCCTTCGGTGGCCTTGCTCAGGAGAGCCAGCTCAAGATTCTCGAGCTTGCTCACGGCCTGGTTGCCACCTCTTACGACACCTCCATGGGCTATCGTCACGGACCCAAGTCCTTCGTCGACGACAAGACGCTCGTCTTCGTGTTCGTCAACAACGACGCCTACACCCGTCAGTACGACATCGACATCCTCAACGAGATCGGTGGCGACGAGATCGCTCAGCACACCGTCGCCGTTCAGCAGGAAGGTGTCACCGTCTATGAGGGTGAGTCCTTCACCTTTAAGGGCTACGAGGCACTTCCCGAGGGCTACCTTGCCCTGCCGTTCGTGATGTTTGCCCAGGCTATCAGCCTGCTCAACTCCGTGCGCGTGGGCAACACGCCCGATACGCCGAGCCCCACCGGCACGGTCAACCGCGTGGTTAAGGGCGTGACGATTCACCCCTTCACCGCTTAATCGCGTCCCCCTGTAAGGGCGCCCCTCCGCTCATAACGGCGGGCGGGCGCTTTTTGTTTTACGTGAGCTGGGTATAAGCATCACCACAGTCAACTGCTTTAGAAGCAAGGAGTGCATATGAGCACGTACGCAATTAAGGCTGACAAGTTCTTCTTGCCGGCAGGCCCGCAACTGGGCGGCTATCTTATGGTCGAGGATGGCGTCTTTGGCGCCTGGCAGGCCGACGAGCCCTCTTGCGAGATTAAGGACTACACGGGATCGTGGATCGCACCGGGTATGGTCGATACTCACATCCATGGCTTCTACAACCACTCAACTACCGATAACGATCCCGAGGGCATCGATATCAGCTCGACCGAGCTCGCCCGTCGCGGTACCACCAGCTGGCTGCCCACGACGTTCACCGATGGCGTCGAGCAGATCAAGGACGCCTGTGCCGCTATTGCCCAGGCGGACGAGGGCCGCGGCCCCGACTTCTGCGGTGCTCGCATTCAGGGCATCTACCTGGAGGGCCCCTTCTTTACCATGAAGCATGTGGGCGCGCAGAACCCCGCTTATCTTATCGACCCCTCCGAGGAGGTCTTCGATCAGTGGCAGGAGGCTGCGGGTGGTCGCATCGTTAAGAGCGCCATGGCGGCCGAGCGCGACGGTGCCGCTGCTTATGCGGCTGCTCTGAACGCCAAGGGTGTGGTGACCAGCATCGGTCACTCCGACGCCACCTACGATGAGTGCATCGCCGCCATCAACGCCGGTGCCAGCTGCTTTACGCATACCTATAACGGCCAGCGCGGGCTGCATCACCGTGAGCCCGGTGTCGTGGGTGCTGCCATGTCCACGCCCGAGACCTACGCCGAGATCATCTGTGACGGCAAGCACGTAAACCCTGCCGCCATCAAGGCGCTGCTGCAGGCAAAGGGCTGGCAGCACACGGTGCTCATCACCGACTGCCTGGGTTGCGGCGGCATGCCCGAGGGCAGCTACACCAGTGGTGGCATGGACGTCATCATGAAGGACAACCTGTGCTGGCTCGCTGACGGCAAGAGCATTGCCGGCTCGGTGCTCACGCTTGCCCAGGGCGTCAAGAACATCGTCGACTGGGGTATCGCCAGCGCCGATATCGCCATTCGCATGGCAACCGAGGTGCCGGCACGCTCCGCGCACATCGAGGATAAGTGCGGCAGCATCATGCCGGGTCGCGACGCCGACTTTGTCGTGTTCGACCATGAGCTCACCCTCGTCGAGACGTATGTTGGCGGCCAGAGCGTCGGCAACGCCTTTACCGAGTAACGATAGAAAAAGACGGCGGGCCCGAATCTGCTCGGACCCGCCGTATGGGTTAAACGCTCAAAAGCACCTTCACAGTTACAGCTTGTTAGCGATCTTCTTTGCCGTGCGCTTAACGCCGGCCACCAGGCCTCCTGCAGGATGCTCCTTCTCGTAGGCTAGGCGCTTCTCGCGCTTGGCGTACTCTTCGACGATGATGTCGCCATACTCGTCTTCGATTTTGTCGAAGAAGTCGACGGCGCCCTTAATTTCCTCAGCGGTCGGGTGTCCCTTTTGGACACCGCCGGCGAGCTTGAACGGTCCCCACGTATCAAAGCCGGGGCAGCCGTAGACACCCATAAAGATGGCCTGCCTCATGCGGCAGATGCCATCGATATCCTTGCCGTACCACTTGTTTTTGCCACCGTAGGTCATAAGGCCAAACACCTTGTCCTGCGGCTGCAGCACGTTAGTGAGCACGCGTGCCATGTCCCTGTCGATCTCGGAGTAATAGATTCCCGTGGCGACGCCGATCAGATGGTATTCGTGCAGGTCGGGGTACTCGTTTTTACCGAGCGCCTTGACGTCGAGGGTATCGATCTCGGGGTGCGCCTCAACGATGGCGTCCACGAGCTTTTTCGTATTGCCGTGATGGCGCGAGGCGTAGAGGATGATGGTTCGCATAAGAAGGCCTTTCAGCTGTAATTGCATCAATGTCTGTATGGTACCCCGTTGCATGGCTGGGATACCGGACACATCGATGAACGTGCGGGTTTGTCCTTTGGTCAGGGCCGAGACGGGTTCTTGTGAGCAAAAAAAGCAGTTGTTCGAAAGGATGGGCAATGGAATACGCTCTCTCCAACGATTCGATTTCTATTAAGGTGTCCACGGCTGGCGGTTCGTTTACCTCGATTGAGGCCGGAGGTCGCGAGTATCTGTGGCAGGGCGATCCCGCCGTGTGGTCCGGCCAGGCACCAATTTGCTTCCCGATTTGCGGAGGCCTGCGCGATGGCAACGCCATGACGTTTGCCGGGCATCATGTAAAGCTCGCTCGCCACGGGTTTGCGCGCAAACAGGAGTGGAAACTGTTGAGCCAAAGCGCAAACGAGTTGGCGATGTGCTTGGCATCCGAGGATAACGCTGCATTGCTGCGCGATTATCCGTATCCGTTTAAGCTTGTCGCCCGCTATACGCTCGAGGACGCCGCCGTGCGCGTCTCCTATGAGGTTACCAACGAGGGCACCGAGGATATGCCGTTCTTTATTGGCGGTCATCCCGGCTTTAGGTGCCCGCTCGATGAGGGCGAGGCCTATACGGACTACGAGTTGCGCTTCGAGAAAGATGAGGCTGCGGAGCTTTGCACCGCCGTACCCTCGACCGGATTGATTGATGTAGCTAACCGCTCCAAGAACCCCATGGTGGGAAAGACGCTGCCCCTGTCGCATAAGCTCTTCGATTTTGCGGAGACCATCTTTGACGTGCTCGAGAGCCGTCAGGTCACACTTTCCAAGAAGGGTGAGGACAAGGGCGTTCGCCTGAGCTTTGAGGGCTTCCCGTATCTCATTGTGTGGAGTAAGCCCGAGGGCGATTTTGTGGCAGTTGAACCCTGGGGCGGTCTTTCGACCTGCTCCGATGAGGACGACGTGCTTGAGCACAAGCGCGGCTGCCTTATCGCCAAGCCCAAAGAAACCATCGTGCGCTCGTTCACGATTGAGATCCTGTAATTCCGTTTTGTCGACTCGTATCGCGAGGCACAAGGAGCCTGCGAGATAAGGAGCTAAAAATGATCCTCACCGTTACGATGAACCCGTCTGTCGATACGCGCTATCAGCTCGATGAGCTCGTTATCGACGACGTCAACCGTGTGACGCCCGAAAAGACCGCCGGCGGCAAGGGCCTTAACGTAGCCCGCGTCCTTGGTCAGTTGGGCGACGATGTTGTGGCAACCGGCCTGCTTGGTGGCCATATGGGCGCCTATATGGCCGAGCTCATGGACGCTAACGGCATTAAGAATGATTTTGTGCCCATCAAGGGCGAGACTCGCATTTGCCTCAACATCCTCCACGCCGGCAACCAGACCGAGCTGCTCGAGAGCGGCCCGACAATTGCCCCCGAGGAACTCGATGCCTTTACCGCCAAGTTTACTGAGCTTGCGGGCAAGGCCGACGTCGTCACCATTTCGGGTTCTCTGCCCCGCGGTGTCGAGGTAGACTACTATGCCAAGATCACGGGCATTGCCGAGAACGCCGGCGCCAAGGTGCTGCTCGATACCTCGGGTGCCTCTCTCGAGGCTGCGCTCAAGTCCGAAATTAAGCCCGAGCTGGTCAAGCCTAACCTGACTGAGATCAACGGCCTTCTGGGCACGAGCTTTACCACCGACGATGTGGACGAGCTCCGCGCCGCGCTCGCCTCTGACGCCCGTTTCTCCGATATCCCCTGGGTCGTCGTATCCGTGGGCGCTGCCGGCTCCGTTGGCTTCCACAATGGCCGTGCGTTCCGCGCAAAGACGCCCGATATCCCTGCCGTTAACGCCACGGGCTCTGGTGACTCCACTATCGCAGGCTTCGCACATGCCATCGCTGCTGGCGCAGACGACGAGACGGTGCTGCGTACCGCCAACACCTGCGGCAAGCTCAACGCCATGGATCCCATGACCGGCCATCTGGTCATGGACCGTTGGGACGAGGTCTACAACGGCGTTGTCGTGACTGAGCTGTAAGAGTTTGGGCGACGGCTCCGGCATCGCTTGCTAGCTCATGTTGACGACAAGTGCGGTAGCATTATGCCGGGGCGCGACGTCGACTTTGTCGTGTTCAATCCCGACCTTACCCTGGTCGAGACGTATGTGGGTGGCAACAGCGTCGGTAACGCGTTTATCGAGTAGCCGCCAAAGGAACGATCCGAGAGGGGATTTAGATGATTTACGGTGCACTGGGCGATATCGAGGAGTACCGCGGAATGCTCAAGGGCCTCGACGTGCTGATTGATTGGCTCGAGGAGAACGATCCGGCGGAGCTCGAGGTCGGCAGCCATCCGATTCTGGGCGACAAGGTCTTTGCGAATGTCATGGCTCCCACGACTCGTCCCGAGGCCGAGGCTCACTACGAGACGCATCAGCGCTATCACGACCTGCAGATCGACATTGAGGGTCGCGAGGCCTTTAAGGTTGCCACGGGCAGTCTGACGCTGGTCCAGGAGTTTGACGAGAAGGACGACTACGATCTGGTCGATTCCGACGCTTCGATCGCCGGCGATCTTGCTGACGACAAGTTTGCGCTGTTTGTTGCCGGCGAGCCTCATATGCCCACGCTCGAGTTCTCGGGCGATGGCGCGCAGCCGGTCAAGAAGATCTGCTTTAAGCTGCTTGCAGATGCTTACTGGGAGGAGTAACGAGCTGCTCGGCTGAGCTGTTCGTCTGATGGCGTGATTTCCCTAAGGGAATCACGCCACGACCCCGCCAAGCGTGTTTTCCCTAGGGGAATCACGTTTGGCGGGGTTTTCTGTTTTTGAATAGGGAAGCTGTTTATTTGCGAAGAACATCGGCTAGCCGCAGGATTGAAGTCATCGACCGATAAGTGAGTTCCACCTTTTCGCCCGCAAGCAGTCGTTTCGATTGAATCTCATCCAGCCCCACAAGCCGAGAGAACAACGAACTGCTCATCGTGCCCTCGTCAATTGATTCCCTTATGGTCTTCAAAACGTCCGTATCATGAAGCGACGCCGAGCTGTAGGGGGCAACACGAGCGGAACTCTCAATTAACGACGAGACAAAAGGATGGAGATGCTTTGGACATAGTCCATCAAACACCACATCCCCATTGTCATCCGAGCCGACCAGGCGCCAAGTATAATGATCGACCCAGTCATCTCCGTCATATATGGCGTCCATGAGCAACTTCCCGTCTAGAGAGAGAAACCTATTTGGACATCGGGGCGCAAGACCGCAATCCATATCGGGCCTGCAGCAGCTCCAACCCAACGCACCACATAGGTTCCCTTTCGTACATGTGTATCAATCTGCCCCGAAATGCCGGTGAATGCAATTCCAGACCCGATTGTCGGATAGCAATCGACGTATTTTTGTTTTCCGCTCACAACCTTGTATAGATATATCGTTCCAGCAAAAGAGAAGGTATCGTGGCTATTTTAAATCTATATGGCCAATTCGAGCCCTCACCATGGCAATTGTTGCAGCTGGGTTTCTTTTCATTAAAATTTCACTTTGGTAAATCCCCGCCCCCTAAGCATTAAATCCGAAGTCCACCGAGTGGGCGAATCGGCAACAAAAAAGCCGCCCGAAGGCGGCTATCTTGTGCAATGGAGCCAGCGACCGGGCTCGAACCGGTGACCCCCGCTTTACGAGAGCGGTGCTCTACCAACTGAGCTACGCTGGCGGCCATGTGGTGACGCAACTGAGGCGTCAACGGCTGTCTATGATACGGGACATCGCACATCCGTGCAAGTGTTCTGACGGCTTTTCTCACTTTAAATGCACTAATATTGGAGACGTGATGTCTCGCTCTTACGAGTCTCAAACAGAATGGGACTGTCATGGCTCAACCCAAGATTTTCCTCACGCGTATCGATGACCGTTTCATTTACGGGCAAGACGTTGAGCTGTGGAATGAGGCGGTTGGTTCCAACCTCGTCCTCATCGTCAACGATGAGATCGCGGCGGATTCGCGCAAGTGGGCACCCATGAGGGTGGCGACACCCGATGGCGTATGGACGCGGTTCTTCTCGGTCCAAAGGACGATTGACATTATTCATACCGCGACGCCGCGCCAATGGATCTGCAGGCGGCCTGCGACGAGCGGACCGGCATGA
>URWC01000034.1 GCA_900551555.1 uncultured Collinsella sp.
CGCGTGCCGCCGCTGTCGCCGACGCCCCGGCAAGCTTTAAGGTCGCCTTTATCGACGAGCTCTACCGCGCAACCGCCCAGGACATCGCCAACAACCAGCTCGACCTCGAGGAGGCATAGGCCATGTCCGAGCCCGCAACCAATGCCGGCATGAATACGCTCGTCGCCGTGGCCATCGCCCCGTGCGGCACCGGCGATGAGCTGTCCGCCGAGGTCGCCGAGGTCGTGCGCGTCATTCGCGAGAGCGGCCTTCCCAACCGCACCACCTCGATGTTCACCGAGATCGAGGGCGACTGGGACGAGGTCATGCAGGTCGTGCGCGACGCAACCTTTGTGTTGGCGAGCAAGGGCATCCGCACCGAAGTCGTGCTCAAAGCCGATATTCGACCCGGATTTACCGACACCATGACCGGCAAGCTCGAGCGCATGGAAGCTCAGATCAAAAAGCAGGAGGAAACACGATGAGTATCCGCGACAACCTTGATATCTCGGCCTATCTGGTGCTCGGCCCCGAAAACACGCTCTGGCGCCCCGTGGGCGATGTGGTGGCCCAGGCACTCGACGCCGGCTTTACCTGCATCCAGGTGCGCTCCAAGGTGGCAAGCGCCCGCGAGATCATTGCGCTGACCGGCGACGCCGCGCAGGCAATCGCACAGGCCGGCAAGACCGGTCAGGTCGCTTTGCTGATTGACGACCGCCTGGACTGCGTACTCGCCGCGCGCGAGCAGGGCATTGCTGTCGACGGCGTGCACGTGGGTCAGAGCGACATTCCCGTCGAGGTCTGTCGCAAGCTGCTGGGGCCCAACGCCATCGTGGGCCTTTCCGCCCGTTGCGAGGAGATGCTCGAGTACGTCAAGACCGCCGACATGAGCCTAGTCGACTACCTGGGCATCGGCCCACTCCACGAGACCGAGACCAAGCGCGACTGCGGACGCGCGGCCGACGGCTCTATCATCACCAAGAGCTTTGAGGACCTGGCCGCCCTCCACGCGGCAAGCCCCGTGCCCATCGTGGTGGGCGGCGGCGTCAAGACGGCCGACCTGCCACAGCTCAAGGCCACCGGCGTCGACGGCTTTTTCGTGGTGAGCGCCGTCTGCAGCGCCGATGACCCCTACGCCGCGGCCAAGGAGCTCGTCGACACCTGGCAGCAGGCGTAAGTCTAGGCCGAGCAGCTGATTCGCAGCCTCATATCTTCAGCAATGGAAAGCGCATCCCAGTTTGAGCCTCCATTCCGGGATGCGCTTTCCGCCGAGATGGCGGCAGCAGCCTCTACCCTGCCAGATATGCCTCCAGTTCCGGCAAGGTCGCCTCCGCATCGCGGCGACCAATCTGGTAGATGCGCTCAAGTTCATCGGGCTCGCGACACAGCGACGGCACCTTCACCGATTCGCTCGGACGCACCACAAAGATCTCGCCGGCAGCCTCGCGACGTGCCAGGTCATCGAGCGTGGCATTGTAGACCTCATGCCGGTGCTCAAGCGCTGCGACAAACTCCGGATAGTGACGGAACAAGCGCCGCAGCATGGGCATCACGCTGTTGGGCTGCTTCACAAAGCCCGCCGGCTGCGTGAGTACCACGATATTGCGGTCATACCCCTGCGCAAACAGCCACGCGCTGGGAATAGAATCAGCCACGCCACCATCCAGATACTTATGCCCGTCAATAGCAACGGGACGCGTCGCCACGGGAATTGCCGACGACGCCCGAATCCACTCGATATCGCGCTCGTCGCCATACGGCAGATCGTGATAGACGGCCTTGCCCGTCTCGATATCGGTACACACGCACGTAAATCGCATGGGACAGGTGCGATACGCCTCCAAGTCGATAGGATCGCGCTCGATAGGCACCTCGTGATAAGCAAAGTCGGCATTGTACATATCGCCGGTTCGCAGCCAGCTGGTCACGCTCGCATAGCGCTTGTCGGCGCAATAGGCCTTGTTATAGCGAATGGCGCGGCCGATCTGGCGCGATTTAAAGTTGTAGCCAAACGCCGCGCCCGCCGAGACGCCCACCATATGGTCGCAGGTCAAACCGTGCTCCATCCAAACGTCGAGCACGCCCGCCGTATACATACCGCGGTAGCCGCCTCCCTCGAGCGCCAGCCCCACCGTGCGCGTCATATTTGACTGTGCCATGCGACCATCTCCGTTCCTGCGTTTTAAAACGGGACAAGTATACCCGTCAACATATATCGTCCCAGTCGCATTTTTATCGAACATCGCATCGTCGCGCTACCGTTTGTCGAATAACAGCCGCCCACAGCATGTGCACCCATATATAATTGTGCACTATTGTTTACACTACTCAGCTGTTATCAACAGCGAACATTAGCCGGCAAATTAGCTCAACAACGCAGCAAGACGGGGGCCTGGATACACGCAAGACGCCGAGTAACGACGCGTGTACACAACGAGCTCGCCCGACGCAATCCGCCCCGACCTAAGAAAGCCGCTTAGAACATGGATACTGTCAGCAATTACACCGAAACGCTCGAAAAGACCGTCCGCGACCTTCTCGAGCGTCAGGATGATCTGATTAGGACCGCCTTTACCGACCAGCTTACCGGACTTGGCAACCGCGGCGGCTTTGCCCGCTCCCTCGAGGAGCTCTGGGAGCAGGACGCCCCCGTTACCATGGCGTTCATCGATATCGACAATCTCAAGCACTGCAACGATGTCTTTGGCCATGACGAGGGCAACCGCTATATCTTGCAGGTAAGCCTTTATCTCAAGCTGTATGTGAAGGTAGACGAGGCGGCATTTCGTCTGGGAGGCGACGAGTTTGCCATCCTATCTACGATTGCGACCGAGGACGACCTCGCCGAACGTCTGGAACACTGCCGAACGATCCTGCTCAAAAACAACGATTCCGAGATGCCCCACTCGTTTAGCTACGGAGTGGCACACGCCGACCCCGCCCTGGGCGAAGCCTCCAATCGCATGACACTCGATGCCGACCATCGCATGTACGACTACAAGCTACGTCATGCCATGCATCTTGATCGACGTAATATCGCGCAAGTCCACACCGACGACTTCGAAATAAGCGACCGTATTTTCGACGCCTTTTCGATGCTCAACGAAGGCCGTTATTTCTTTATCGAGAACTTGGACAAGGACCGCACCCTTTGGTCGCAAGGTGCCTTGCGCGATCTCGGTCTTCCTTCGGAGCACATAGACAGCTGCCGCGATTTCTGGAAGACGCGTGTCCATCCCGATGACCTCGAGGCCTACGCCAACGACATCAACCAGATCTTTAACGGCTCCAAACACCGCCGCGTCATGCAGTACCGCATGCGCAATGCCGCGGGTGACTACGTTCTCTGCCGTGCTCGCGGGTTTCGCATCGACGGCGACGGAAATGCCCCCTCGCTCTATGTCGGCGAACTTGTCAACCACTCACTTGCCGAGACCGTCGACGCCGCCACGGGCCTCGGAACGCAGCGTATGCTGATCAACGCTATCGATGCCTGCCGCCGCGATCGTTGCGAGACAGGGCTTATAGCGGTGCGCGTTCGTGGCACGACAAAGCTCAACGAGCTCTACGGGGCCGAGGCTGTCGACAACATGCTTGCCGAATACGCAGGCCGCATGCTGTCGATCACCCGCGGCAGGAGCCGGGTCTACCGTTCGCGAAGCGTCCAGTTCGTCGTGCTCAGCAACGACCTGGACCACGAGGCATTCGAGCAACTGACCCGCCACCTTAAAGAGGCCGTTTTCGCTCCTGTTCAAATCGCAGGCGACACCATTACTCCCGTCTGCCTTATCGTCCCGGCCTTTTACGAGCACTTAACCCATCAAGCGACCGCCGTTTTAGGCGAACTCGACCGTCGCCTTCGCACGGCCGGCGGGCTTGTTCCCAACGACAGCCTCCCCATACCCGAGGCGGAGCGCAAAAGCGCCATCGCCGAACGCATCGACTCGCTCACGGGCCTCTATCGACCCAGCGAGTTCATGCGGCGCGCCAACGCATTTCTCGAAGCAAGGCGCGACGGCACCTGGTGCATCGCCACGGTCGACATGGGCCACATGCGCCTGTTTAATGAATGGCACGGCCAGGCCGAGGGCGACTGCATGCTCGCCGATGTGGGCACGGTCCTCAAGGATATCGAGAATGCCGATATGGGCATCGCAGGGTACTGGGGCCAAGACGACTTTTGCATACTCATCCCCTTTGAGCACAACACCGTCCATCAAATCTACAACCGCGTTCGCGAGGCAGTAGCCAGGCATGATGACGGCGTAGGTTTTTGGCCGTCCATGGGCGTTTACCCCATCGACTCCAATGAGGAGATCACCATCGATGCGCAGGCAAAGGCCATGTTTACCAATCGGCGCGCAAAAAACGACTTCAAGGAGCGCATTGCCATTTTCTGTCCTGCGGAGTACGAGCGCGAAGTCGCCTTCCACCGCACGCTGACCGAATTCCAGTACGCACTTTCAAACGGCCGCATCACGTACTACCTTCAGCCCCAGGTCGATATGGAAACCGGCAAGATCATTGGCGCCGAGGCTCTTACACGCTGGATTGACAAGGACGGCTCTCTCATTTCGCCCGCAACGTTTATCCCCGCACTCGAGGAAAGCGGCTTTGTAGTAACGCTCGACAAGTACATTTGGCAGGGTGTCGCCATATGGCTTCGCGAGCGTCTCGATCGCGGTCTTCGCGTGGTTCCGGTCTCGCTTAATGTGTCGCGCGTGGATATCCTTGCCTGCGACGTTGCCGAACATATGGGGGCACTCGCCGCCCAATACAACCTACCGCCCGAGCTCATGCGTATCGAGATCACCGAGACGGCTTATACGGGAGAATCCGAGGCCGTGGATAAGCTGACCGCAGATCTGCACACCCGCGGCTTCTCGACCTACATGGACGATTTTGGCACCGGCCAGTCCACGCTCGCGATGCTCAAGAACGTCAACGTCGACGTCATCAAGCTCGATCGCACGTTTGTGCCCGTTGACGGTGATCGTGGCCGCAGCGCGCAGATCGTGTCATCGATGCTCGAGATGGCGCAGTCGCTCCATCTGCCCGTTGTAATCGAAGGCATCGAGACAAATCAGCAGGCGAACATGCTGCGCCACATGGGCGCCCGCTACGCTCAGGGCTTCCTCTACTACCGCCCCATGCAGGCAAAGGATTTTGAGGCATTGCTCGATGGTGGCAATAACAACTGATACGCTCGCGCGCAAAACGCCACCGTCGAAGGGGCTATTTGTCTCCATTAGCTAACTTATATCCCCAATTCAAACCGAATTGGGGATATGATACAAACCGTTGTTCCGCCCAAGGAGGTTATCCATCATGAACAAGTCGTATCGCATGGGCGAGCAATCGATTATTACCTATCTTCAGCGACTTGCGAATGGCGTATCGACCGCCGAGCTCGATGTTGCTGCGCTGCCTGCTGAGCTACGCGCTGTTGGTGAGCAGCTGCAAAAGACGCATGCCATCCTGCAACAAGAGCGCCAGTTGCTTGAGCGCAACGCCCATATCGATCCGCTCACCAACTTGGGCAACCGCAACGGATTCGACCGTCACGTCGAGCAACTCTGGCGCAAAGGCGAACCCTTTACCTGCGCCTATATTGACATCGACCATCTCAAGCATTGCAATGATAGGTTCGGCCACGCCGAAGGCAACCGCTATATTCTGAGCATCTGCCGCACGCTCTCCGAAACCATGGAGCACGATGAGATGCTGTTCCGTATCGGTGGAGACGAGTTTGTGCTTATCTCGCCCTCCGCAAACGAAACCGAACTCGAGCAGCGCTTGGAGCAGGTACGTTCCGGGCTGATCGAGGCGAGCTCGGGCGGCAAGGCGCCCATGATCGGCAGCTTTAGCTTTGGCTGCTCGCGCGTCGATCCACTTGCCGGCGACACGCGTCGCCAGATGACGATGGATGCCGATCGCAAGATGTATCGCTATAAGCTTATGCATCGCGTGCAGCAGCCGAAAGACAATGACGCGCCGCAGCACCCAATTGCCGAGCAGCTTCCGTGCAACGACCGCGTATTCCAAGCGATCTCTATGAGCTCCGAGACGCGCTATCCGTTTATCCTCAATCTCGATACGGGCGAATCGCAATGGTCGGTCAACGCCGTACGCGATTTTGACCTGCCCTCCCAGCACCCTTTTAACTCGGTCGATATGTGGCTTGCCCGCGTACACCCCGAGGACCGCGACAACGTACGCGCCGAGCTCGACATGGTGATAAACGGCACGTGGCACTACCACTACATGCAGTATCGTGTAATGGATGCCACCGGAAAATACGCGCTTTGCGACTGCACGGGCTACCGCTTGGACGGCACCGATACCGAGCCCAGCATGTATGTGGGCATTATCATCAACCGAAGCTTGGCAGATACGACTGATTCCGTGACCGGCCTGGGCGATATTCACGCCCTGGTCAACGCCATTGGCGAAATGCGTCGCGTGGCGCGCAAGGCTGGTTTGATCGCCATTAAAATCGACGATATCGCCGAGGTCAATGCCCGCTTTGGATTCGATGCAGGCGACCGTGTGCTCGCCGAAAGCGCCGCCTGCCTCATGGATTGTTCGCGCGGCAAGGGTCGCATGTTCCGCTCGACGGGACCGATGTTCGTAGCGCTTTTCGACGACTTTGATCCCGAAGAGACCGACGCGATTGCAGACGAAATCGAACGGTTCCTGGGTTCTCCCGTGCTCATCGGCTCGCTTGAATATCAGCCGCCCATTCGCGTGGCCACGCTTCATCTGGACGCTGTCGATCGACAGCCCGTTTCCATTTTGAATGAGCTCAAAGCGTTGCTTAAAGAGGCACCACAAGTACCAGGCACCAAGCTGGACTAGCGTTGTGGGGCGCGATGTGAAACACAAGCCGTTTCATATCGCGCCCCACGCCATCTACCCTCTCGTGCGATAATCCTCCGCAGCAGTCACCGACAGCAGAGGGAGTTTGTGATGAAGGTTCTTTTGGTCAATGGCAGCCCCAAGGCAAACGGCAACACCGCCCGCGCACTCGCCGAGGTCGCAGAGCAACTCAATGCGGAAGGCATTGATACCGAGGTGTTTCAGCTGGGCGCCAAGCCCATTCGCGATTGCATCGGTTGCGGCCAGTGTGGCAAACTTGGCGGTCGCTGCATCTTTGACGACGACGTGGTGAACGAGCTCATCGCTGCCGCCGAGCAGGCAGATGGCTTTGTCTTTGGCTCACCCGTCTACTATGCGCACCCCAGCGGACGCATCCTTTCGTCCCTCGATCGCGCCTTCTATGCAGGCGGGCACGCCTTTGAGCACAAGCCCGGCGCCGCGGTCGCCGTCGCCCGTCGTGGCGGCACGTCGACCACGTTCGATGTGCTCAACAAGTACTTCACCATTAAGCAAATGCCCGTGGTTGCTTCCACCTACTGGAACAACGTGTTTGGCCGCGTGCCCGGCGACGCCGACGGGGATGCCGAGGGCCTTGCCACCATGCGAAACATCGGCAAAAACATGGCCTGGCTCCTGCGCTGCATCGAGGCAGGACAGGCCGCCGGTATCAACGCACCCGAGGCAGATCGTGCAACGACCAACTTCATCAGGTAGAACGGCGGAACATAATATGAATATTCAAATCTTCGGGACTAAGAAGTCGTTCGATACCAAGAAAGCACAGCGCTTCTTCAAAGAGCGCCGCATTAAGGTGCAGTTTATTGACCTTAGGGAAAAGGAGATGAGCAAGGGCGAGCTCACGAGCGTGATGCAGGCGGTCGGCGGCATCGACAAGCTGCTCAACCCCAAAGCCAAGGACGAGGAAACGCTCGCACTCATTCAGCACCTTACCCCCAGTCAGCGCTTCGGCAAGCTGCTCGAAAACCAGCAGGTTCTGGCCGAGCCCATCGTGCGCAACGGCAAAAAGGCCACCGTCGGTTATTGCCCCGATGTATGGGGAGCCTGGGAGTAGCTTGTGTTATTTGCCGGCGCGTGGGTATAAGAGCAGGCGTTTGGCATAAGATTCAACTGTAAGCCATGTCTAACAAAGGAGGGCACATGCCCAACAAACCCGTGAAGATCATCATGCTTACCGGATACCTCGGTGCCGGCAAGACTACGCTGCTCAACCACATCCTCGCTAACGACGGCGGTATCCGCGCCGCCGTGATCGTTAACGATATCGGCGAGATCAACGTCGATGCCAGCCTTATCGCCGACGGCGGCCTTTCCGAGACCGACGACCTCATCCCGCTCACCAACGGCTGCATCTGCTGCACGCTTTCGGATGACCTGGCCAACCAGCTGCAGGGCATCGCCGATTCGGGCAACTTCGACTACATCATCATCGAGGCATCGGGTATTTGCGAACCTATCCCCATCGCCTACACCATCTCGAGCTTCTGCGACGAGGCCAAGGTGGGCGGCGAGCCCAAGCTCGCGCTCGACAACATCGTGGCCGTGGTCGACTGCGCCCGCATGTATGACGAGTTCAACGGCGGTCGCGACCTGCTGGCCGAGGATATCGACGAGGACGACATCGAAAGCCTGCTCATCCAGCAGATCGAGTTCTGCTCCACGCTGATCCTCAACAAGACCGATACCGTCACGCCTGAACAAATCGCCGAGCTCAAGGCCATCGTGCGCAGCCTGCAGAAGGACGCCGTGATCGTCGAGGCCCAAAACGGCGAGGTTCCCATGGAGGAGCTGCTCGATACCGGCCGCTTCGACTTTATGCGCGCCTACAACTCCGCCGCTTGGATCGAGGCCATGGAGCATCCCGAGGAGCACGACGACCCCGAGGTGCTCGAGTATGACATCGAGACCTTTGTGTACTCGCGCCGCAAGCCGTTTGACCTGAAAAAGTTCACCGATTTTGTTGAACAGGAGTGGCCCGACGAAGTCATACGCGTCAAGGGTCCGCTGTGGCAGACCGGTGATCCGGACATGTGCTACATGTTTGAGCAGGCCGGCCACCAGATGCGCCTGATGGAGAACGGCCTGTTTGTCGACTCGGCGCCCGAGGGCGAGAAACAGAAGATCATCGACGAGAACCCCGAGATCATGCAGATTTGGGACGACGAGACGGGCGACCGCATGACGAGCCTGTGCATCATTGGCCGTCACATGGACAAGGATGCACTCATCGCCTCCCTCGATGCCTGCCTGACCGACTGGCACCGCGCCTAGGTTTATCCAAGCGGGCATTTTTCCGCCTACGTAACCGCCAAACCACCACGAAGGTGCCCTTCGTGGTGGTTTTTCGTTCTGAGCCAAGGAGATTCATGTTCAATATCGTGCTGTATGCGCCCGAGATTCCGGCCAATACGGGCAATATCGGCCGCACCTGCGTGGTCACCGGCGCCCGCCTGCATCTGGTGGAGCCGCTGGGGTTTTCGCTCGACGACAAGACGGTGCGTCGCGCCGGTCTGGGCTACTGGCAAAACTTGGACGTGACGACCTATGCCGGCTGGGAGGATTTCCTTGAGCGCAATGGTCTCTCCCCTGTCGACGAACGCCTGCATCTGCTGACCAAAAAGGCACGCCGCACCTATGCGCAAAGCACCTACCGCGACGGTGACTATTTGGTCTTTGGCAGCGAGAGCTCGGGCATTCCCGAGCCACTGCTTGCCGCAGCTCCCGAACGTTGCGAGCGCATCCCGATGCTGCGCGATTGTGACTCACTCGATAACGCCGAGGCCTGGGAAGCCCACGAGGAATCACTCGGGCATATCGAGGACGGCCATGAGGCCATCCTTCGGCAGGATATCTGCGGCAACTTCGTCAATCCGGACGACTACCGCATCAGCGCCCTCAACCTTTCCAACAGCGCCGCCATCGTCCTCTACGAGGCCCTACGCCAGACAGGCTTTCCGGGAATGTGACAAAGGGACCGTCCCTTTGTCACATTTGGTTATAGGTAGCGGCCGGTGATGCTTGCGGAGCAGGCTGCGATGTCGTCCGGCATACCGGCGCAGACGATTTGCCCGCCCGCATCGCCACCGCCCGGCCCCATGTCAATCACGTAATCGGTGTTACGGATAAGGTCGAGATCGTGTTCAATCACGATAACCGTGGCGCCTTTGGCAACAAGGCCGTCGAACACACTCAGCAGTACCTGAACATCGAGCGGATGTAGTCCGATCGTGGGCTCGTCGAACACGAATACGGCATCATCCTGAACACGGCCCATCTCGCTCGCGAGCTTAAGGCGCTGTGCCTCTCCGCCCGAAAGCGCCGGCGTGGGCTCACCGAGCGTGAGATAGCCCAAACCCAGGTCGTGCAAGGTCTGCAAGCGCGCCTGAACCTTCTTGAGCCCCAGTGTGGCGTCGAGCGCCTCATCCACACTCATATCCATGAGCTGCGGCAACGTCAGCAAGCTCCCGTCCTTGCCCTCACGATGGATATGCGAAGCAGCGTCTGCATAACGTGAGCCGCGACATGCCGGGCAGACGATCTCGACATCGGGCAAAAACTGCACGTCGAGCGATATCGAGCCCGTGCCGTCGCACGTAGGGCAGCGCAAGGCGCCGGTGTTGTAGCTAAAGGCACCCGCCTTGTAGCCGGCCGCCTTGGCCTCGGGCGTACGGGCGAAGGCGCGACGCAGCTCGTCATGGATGTCGGCATAGGTTGCCACCGTCGAGCGCACGTTGGCGCCGATGGGCGTAGCGTCAATCAGATTTGCGCGGCTAATGCCCTCGGCATCGACCCAACGCACGTGTCTTGGCAGGCGCTCGCCGGCTGCCTGCGCCTTGAGTGCCGGAATGAGCGTCTCGAGCACCAATGTCGTCTTGCCCGAACCCGAAACGCCCGTCACCGCGACAAGGCGACCGCGCGGGATATCGACTTCGAGCGGCTTGACGGTGTGGATGGTATCGGTTGCCATGCGGATATGTCCCTGGTCGAACATGTCGTCGTCAGTCACCTGCGGACGCAAGCGCTTGGACTCTGAGCGCAAAAACGGCGCGATGCGGCTGCCCTGCGATTGTTCGACCTCGTCCACCGTGCCAGCGGCAATCACATTACCGCCGCCGGCTCCGGCAACGGGGCCCATCTCGACCAGATAGTCGGCTTCTGCCAGCACACGTGTATCGTGGTCGACAACAACCACGGTGTTGCCGTCATCCACCAAATCGCGCATCACGCCTACCAGGCCGTCGACATTGGCAGGATGCAAGCCGATCGAGGGCTCGTCCAGCACATAGAGCACACCCGTCGATCGGTTGCGCACCACGCGGGCGAGCTGCACGCGCTGGCGCTCACCCGTGGAGAGCGTGGCACCGGCGCGGTCGAGTGAAAGGTAATCGAGGCCCAGATCGACCAGACGACGGGCCGTGCTCAAAAACGAATCGCAGATATCCGTCGCCATGGGCCGCATCTCGGCTGGCAAGGATGCGGGCACCCCGCGCACCCACTCAACCGCATCACCAAGCGTCATGGCCGCGGCCTGCGCCAGATTGATACCGCGCACCTGGGACTGGCGCGCAACCTCGGAGAGACGCGTGCCGCCACAGTCACGGCATGGCCCCTCGCGCAAAAAGCGCGCAACGCGCTTGAGGCCCTTGTCGTCCTTAACCTTGGCGAGCGCATTCTCAACGGTATAGACGGCGTTGTAATAGGTAAAGTCGAGCGGCGTGGCACCCTCGCCGTTTTTGGGAACGTAGAGAATATGCTTCTTAACCGCCGGACCATGGAACACGATGTCGCGCTCTTGAGGCGTGAGCTGGTTAAACGGCACGTCGGTGCGCACGCCCATCTCGCCGGCCACCTGCTTCATCAGATCCCACATGAGCGTGCCCCAAGGAAGCACCGCGCCCTCGTTGATAGTCTTTGACTCGTCGGGCACCAGGCTCGCCTCGTCCACCTCGCGCATAACGCCGGTGCCGCCGCAGGTGGGACACGCGCCACCGCTATTGAAAGCCAAATCCTCGGCACTCGGCGCGTAGAACTCGCGGCCGCACGTCGAACACGTGAGCGAAAGGCCTGCGGCCACGTTAAGGCTCGGCTCAACGCGCGCCCCGCAGTGCGGGCACACGTGATGGGCGCAACGGCTAAAGAGCAGACGCAGGCTATTGTTAAGCTCGGTCATGGTGCCAAAGGTGGAACGCACGCCCGGCACGCTGGGGCGCTGATGCAATGCGAGCGCCGCTGGCACGTGCAGCACCTCGTCCACCTGGGCGTGCTCGGCTTGCGTCAGGCGACGTCGAGTATAGGTGCTGAGCGCCTCCAAGTAGCGACGCGAGCCCTCGGCATAAAGAACCCCCAGCGCCAGCGAGCTCTTGCCCGAACCCGATACGCCGGCAATACCCACCAGCTTTCCCAGCGGAATATCGATATCGATGTCCTTAAGGTTATGGACACGTGCGCCACGTACCTCGATAGCCTGCGGGCTCATCCTCTGTTCCGTCACCTTTATCACCCTACTCGTGCCATAAAATGCGGTCGCGGATATACTCGCCCAGCATGGGCACGGTAAACCGGACGAGGCCGTATCCGGCAGCCTCGATGACGCGCTCGCGAATCAGGCTTGCGCGATATTTACTCGCCCAGCTCTGGGTACGGTCGCAGCGCTCAATAATATCCGCCATGCGCGTCAGTTTGCCCTCGTCAACCGCCATGGCCTCGATAAAGAGGCGCTGCGGGCTACGCAGCCCGTAATACAGAGGCGCGTCAACCGCTTCGTAGAACTCGGAGACGGCATCCGTATGGCCATCCTCGACATCGCGCCTTTCGATGGCCTGCGAGCCACGCCGGACAGCAGACCGCCACATGTAATATCCCACCAGCTGAACCATGTAGGGATGCCCCATGCTCTTGCGCGCCGCAAGGTCCGCCGTCTCCGCGTCAACGTAAAGCCCAACGTCTTTGACCGTCTGGATATACGAATCGCGCACCTTGGGCAAAGATATCGCCCCCAACGTACGCTGCTGGGCACGTCGCAAAAACGTCACGCTCGGCTCTTCGAGCAGATCGTCAACCATACTGGGCAAGCCGGCGAACGCCAGTGCAAGACCGCGCTGGTCGCTATCGGGCAAGCCCGTGGCATCCTGGTCTCCGAGCACCTGCTGATAGAGAACGGCAAGAGCCGCCAGTTCCTCGATAGACGCCGATTGCGCCCCGTCAATCGCAAACAGTATGCCCTTGCCTGGACCGAGCCTCTTGAGGCGCTCGTTGACCAGCCCTCGCAACGTCTCGCCCTTCGCTCGCGCCGCCTCGACCGACATCCGGCCAAACGACGGACCGAACTCCATTGACGTCACAACGGGTTTATTCGAACGAAGCGCGTCGGCCAATCGGTCGCATAAGCCAAGCGAAGCGGAATCGGAGACAACCGCCCATCCGCGCTCATTGGCTAGACGTTGCAGTTCCCGCAGGAGAACCGTCTTGCCGCAGCCGCGGTTTCCCGTAATGAGCATGAGCCTACCCGGCGCTCCGGCGCCGTTATCGAGCCCTTCCTCGAAATCTTCGATGACCGACTCGCGACCGATGAGTATCGGAGGCCGCTTGCCAGCAGTGGGCTTAAAGGGATTTGGATTCATGTCGGCCTCCTCGGATTGGCAAACCCTGGTAATAGTTATACCAACTTGTACCGAGTTATACCAATAGCATGTGACAAAGGAACTGTCCCTTTATCACATGTGGCCGAAAAACTCGGCGTCTGCTGCTCGCCAGGAACGGAAGGTGGCGGGATCGACCTTTACGTGCGCTGCGGCGGGTACGTCGTACCATTTGACCGTGTAACCGGCGCCGTGAGAGCAAAAGACCGAATCGGGCGTGTTGGGCAGATCGGCCTCTGGCTCATAGGCGGCCGCCTCGATGACGCGCTCGGCATCATGGCAAGCCGCATAGCCGGCGAATTCCAGGTACAGGTGCCCGCGACCGCTTGTGTAGGCGGCCACCTCCAGCGCGTAATCCTGCACCTCGGATACCGGTACGCGACCCACAAGCTTCGCCCGGTCGCCTGCCATCGTCGGCGGCTCGCACTCGGCACCCATGCGCGTGGCGTCTGACAACGCCCTGCCCACGCACTCCCCCGGCACCTCGAGATCAAAGCGATACCACGGCTCCAACAGCACCGCCGCGCCGGCCTCACGCGCCTGCATGAGCCCCTGGCGAATCGCGCGGTACGTGGCCTGACGAAAGTCGCCGCCCTCGGTGTGTTTGGCATGCGCGCGGCCACCCGTGAGCGTAATGCGCACATCGGTGATGGGCGAGCCGGTCAGCACGCCCAGGTGATCGCGCTCCATGGCGTTGGTGAGCGCCAAACGCTGCCAGTTAAGATCGAGCTCATCGGTCGAGGTCACGGTGCCAAACTGCACGCCCGAGCCCGCTGGCAACGGCTCCAGGCTCAGATGCACCTCGGCATAGTGGCGCAATGGCTCAAAGTGGCCCACGCCCTCGACCGGCTGCGAAATAGTCTCCTTATAGAGAATGCCGCCAGGCTCAAACTCGACCGCAAGGCCAAAACGATCGGCAAGCACGCGCTGTACGACCTCGAGTTGCACAGCGCCCATCAACTGCAAATGAATCTGCTCAAGATGAGTATTCCAGCTTACGCCGAGCATGGGGTCCTCGTCCGCCAACTCAGTCAGCGCTTTGAACACCGCGTGGACATCGTGTTCGCCCGGAAGCACCGTATAGGTGAGGACCGGCGCAATGACAGGCGCATCGCCCGCAGGCTCCGCGCCCAGGGCATCCCCCGGGCGAACGTGCGCAAGACCCGTCACGGCACAAATACCGCCAGCAGCAACTTCTTGGGCAAGCTCATACTTCTCGCCGTTATAGATGCGTACCTGATCGACCTTCTGCTCCCATGCCTCGGCGCCGGAACGTCCGGTCCTCAGATTCCAGAGTCTATAAAGGAAACTAAGGAACTTACTGAAGAAAATGAA
>URWC01000035.1 GCA_900551555.1 uncultured Collinsella sp.
GCACTACGTGCGGCGGGGGTTCTTTCGTCCTGCGGAGTGCCCGCGAAGGTTAGCCCTCAGATCCTGCTACGACTACGTCCTCGGATTGTGTGGGCGGATGAAGGACGTAGTTGGCCAGGTATTCCGTTCCCTTCGCTGTTTCGCGGCTTTGCCGCGAAACCTCGCGCCACTTTGGGACGCGGGGGAGGACAGGGTTGCTGCCGTCTTTTCGGAGCCCTTCTTTATTCCTTTTGCTGGATGAAAAGCCCCTTGTTTTTGCAGGGGTGCATACTCGACTTATAAGTGCATAGAATCTCGTATAGTGCGAGTAAGATATTGCGCTGCCTGTTTTGTGTTTAGCAAAGATATAGTTTGCATAATCTGGTCTAATCCCTGCTCTATTAAAATAAAGTTGCACGTAAATGGCGTAGATATGCTTGAGCTGGGGTTCTGTACGCTGAGCGGATAAAAACGACCGTTCACCGTTCCGCTATTTTCAAAATGAATAAAATGAGCGATAAAGAGAATATAAACCTTAATAAACTCGCGTATCGCACGGACGCGGGTTATTAATGGGTTGTAGGCCTTTTACAGAAAGGATTCCAGCAATGTCTAAGCCTCTTGGCAAGCCCGATCGTATTGTCGTCGCCCTTGGCGGCAACGCCCTCGGCAACAACCCCGTCGAGCAGATCGAGGCCGTGAGCAACACCGCCCACGCTCTCCTCGGTCTCATCGAGCAGGGCAATGAGATCATCATCACCCACGGCAACGGCCCGCAGGTCGGCATGATCCAGAACGCCTTCGCCGCTGCCCACGATGCCATCGGTACCCCCGAGATGCCGCTGCCCGAGTGCGGCGCCATGTCCCAGGGCTACATTGGTTATCACCTACAGCAGGGCATCGGCCGCGAGATGCACAAGCGCTATAAGCGTTGGCACGCCGCCACCGTCGTCACCCAGATCGAGTGCGATCCGGATGATCCCGCGTTCAAGAACCCGACCAAGCCGATCGGCCCCTTCTATACCGAGGAGCAGGCCAAGGAGTTCATGGCCGAGGACCCCTCCAAGGTCTTCGTCGAGGATTCCGGCCGCGGCTGGCGTCGCGTCGTCGCTTCCCCCGATCCCAAGAAGATCGTCGAGGCCGACTCCATCCTCAACCTGCTCGACAACGAGTTCATCGTCATCGCCTGCGGTGGCGGCGGCATCCCCGTCGTCCGCGACTACGAAAACAAGGGCTGCTACAAGGGCGTTCCCGCCGTCATCGACAAGGACCTGGGCGGCGAGCTGCTGGCCGAGGACTGCGACGCCGACGTTCTGTTCCTGCTGACCGCCGTTGAGCATGTCGCCATCAACTTCGGCAAGCCCAACCAGGAGGAGCTCGAGGACCTCACCGCCGACGAGGCCGAGCGCCTGGCCGACGAGGGCCAGTTCGGCAAGGGTTCCATGGAGCCCAAGGTTCGCGCTGCCATCAAGTTCGCCCGTTCCCGCAAGGGCCGCACCTGCATCATCGGCGCTCTGGACAAGGCTGCCGAGACCATGGCCGGCCTCTCCGGTACCCGCATCCACGAGTAGTCTCTACTCTGTTGCCTCTCTCGTGGGCGCCAGGCAAAGCGCCCACAAACTAGCCTCTCTTCATGAGCCCCGCAGTCCGCTCCGACTGCGGGGCTTTTGTTTCAACCCGGCGCTTAGGTATTCACCTAGTCATTGGGGACGTTCTTAAACGACTAGTCAAACAAGAGCGTCCCCAATGACCACTCATTTAAGTCTGTCCCCAATGACTAGTAGTAGGCCCACATGGCTTCGACTTCGTTGAGGACCTCTACGACGCCCCAGCGGCGGGCGCTGCGGCTGGCCGAGTTGGGGTCGTAGACGCCAATCTGGTTGGCATCGTCGATGCCGTAGAGCACGATGTAGTGGCCTACGTTGGTAAACGTGCCGGGGCGTACTGCGGCGATGACGGGCGCACCCGAGCGAAGTGCTTGGGCAATCGATTCGCGATCGTTATAGAGCTGTGTTCCGTTGAGCCCCAGCTGCCACGCACCGCCTGTCATAAACGACCACTCGGTGGCACCGGTGGGGGCGTAGTTGCCGGCTTCGGCCAGTGCGCATATATCGACCGGCGTCTTATCGGTATGGCCGGTCTTAAAGATATAGACCATGGTGAGGCAGGTGGGACCGCAAGCGTTTTCGCGAATAGTGCCGCCGGCATAGGGCAGCTCCGACCATGCGGGGTCAATTTGGTAGATGTGGGGCATGGCGCCGGCCTGCCATTGCGAGCGTGGGGTCGAGAACGCAAAGGAGTAACCGGGCGCGACGGGAGCTTTAAGCAGCTTGTCTTCGGCAGTGGGCTCAAGACCGGCTGATCCGTGGGAGATACAGGATCCCAAAAACACAAAGACGAGGCAGGCGGCGATGGAGCAAAGCGTAAGGCGTAGGCGGCGGGCCGGAAGCGCGTGGCTTGTGGCGTGCGACGCAGGGTGAGGGGCGGAATTGCCGCGATCGCGTTGAGGTCGCGAAAAGGAGCGCTTGACGTAGTAGTCGGTCTTATGCCGATTGTAGCGGCGTGGCTGCGATGTGTCGGTCTGGCGTTGGCGTGTGCTCGTACTCACGCGGTCTGACTGCTGCACGGTACGGCTTTGTTGCCGCGAAGAAGCCCCGAGCTGCTCTTGGGGGCGCTGCGGGTTGTCGTTGTCGGAGGTGCTTCTGGGCGTTGGCATGGTGCGGCCGGCAAGGCGCACGCTTTGTGGCCGTTGGTCGCCGTCATTGTATCCGTATGCCATTCGAATCACCTTGCCTCATGTGTAACTTGTCTATCCTACATAAAAAGATGCACGACACATGGGCATGTGCGCCAAAAGCCTGACAAATGGTATGAACGTTGCCGCGCCGCGCGCCAAGCGTCACGGCAGCAGGTATTCAAAAGCAGACAAGATGAAAGCGTCCAAGACGAATGACGTCTCCCGCCGTTCGTCCCAAAAACGGTGCCGCTCGTTTTGCAGTTCTGCCTTCGGTCGAGCTGCGAGCGGCGCTGCTGCGCCAAGGCCGTATCTTAAAGCCATGGAATAAAAGCGCGCGGCAAAACGGACCGCGCAAGGGGTGACGCCAAGGGCGTCAAAAAGGAAAGGAGGGGAACAATGGCGGACAAGAACGCAGAAGTTGCAGTCGAGGATAATGGCGGCATGAAGAAAACGCTTTCGCTCTGGAACTTCTTCACCATCGGTTTCGGTGCCATCATCGGTACCGGTTGGGTTCTGCAGGTCGGTGACTGGATGGTCGTGGGCGGCGGTCCCGTTCCCGCTATGATCGCATTCCTCTTGGGTGCAATCTTCCTCGTGCCCGTCGGAGCTGTTTTCGGTGAGCTCACGGCTGCTATCCCCATCTCGGGCGGTATCGTCGAGTATGTCGATCGTAGCTTTGGCCGTACACTGAGCTACATCACCGGATGGCTTTTGGCCCTGGGCAACGGCATCCTGTGCCCGTGGGAGGCCATCGCCATTTCGACCCTCGTGTCCGAGATGTTCGGCAGCCTACCCGGTCTTGAGTGGCTGCGCGCCGTCAAGCTCTACACCATCCTGGGGGCCGACGTCTACCTGTTCCCGACGCTGATCGCGCTCGGCTTTGCAGTCTACGTCATCTTCCTCAACTTCCGCGGCGCCAGCTCGGCCGCCAAGCTCCAGGCCTTCCTGACCAAGGCCCTGCTCTGCGGCATGCTGCTCGCCATGGGCGTCTCGCTGTTCACCGGCTCGCCGGACAACGCCATGCCCGTGTTCTCCCAGGTCACCGGCGCTGGCGGCGGCAAGGCCGCTACCGAGAGCACCAGCCTGTTTGCCGGCATCGTGTCGGTCCTGGTTCTGACCCCGTTCTTCTACGCCGGCTTCGACACCATTCCTCAGCAGGCTGAGGAAGCAGCCGAGGGCCTCAACTGGAACAAGTTCGGCAAGATCATCTCCCTGGCCCTGCTGGCCGCCGGCGGTTTCTACATGGTCTGCATCTACTCGTTCGGTACCATTCTCGACTGGCATGAGTTTGTTAAGAGCCCGGTTCCCGCGCTTGCCTGTCTCAAGGGCATCAACATGCTCCTGTACCTGGCCATGCTCGTCATCGCCACGCTTGGACCCATGGGCCCGATGAACTCCTTCTACGGCGCAACGAGCCGCATCATGCTCGCCATGGGCCGCAAGGGCCAGCTGCCCGAGAAGTTCGCCGAGGTCGACCCCAAGTCCGGCGCTCCCAAGCTCGCCTGCGTTGTTCTGGGCGTCATCACCGTCGTCGGTCCGTTCCTGGGCAAGAACATGCTTATCCCTCTGACCAACGTGTCGGCTCTCGCCTTCATCTTCTCCTGCGGCATGGTCGCCCTCGCCTGCCTGCGCATGCGCTTCACCGAGCCCGACCTGCCTCGTCCCTACGAGGTGCCCGGTGGCAAGTTTGGCATCTCCCTCGCTATCGCTGCCTGCGCCATCATCATCGGCCTGCTTGTGATTCCGTTCTCTCCCGCCTCCCTCAACATGGTGGAGTGGAGCATCGTGATCGGCTGGTTGGCTATTGGCCTGGCCCTCATGGCTTTCACCAATTCCCGCAAAAAGTAACGCCGAGCCGGGGCGGATCAGGTGCGCGGGACCCTCTCTTCCGCGCGCCGAACCCGGCGCCACTTGGGTAGCTTTGTGAGGCCTTAACCCAACACGGCCTCGCCCACTATATGGATCCATAAGGAGGAACCATGTCCACTAAGTATGCAATCGTTGGCGGCAAGCTCATCGACGGTACCGGTGCCGAGCCGGTCGAGAACTCCCTCGTTCTCGTCGACGACAACGGCAAGATCGAGTACGCCGGCGCCATGCAGGACCTTCCCGAGGGCGTTGAGGTCATCGACGCCGCCGGCAAGACCGTCCTTCCCGGCCTGATCGACACCCACCTGCACTTCTCGGGCAACTTGACCGACGATGACACCGACTGGGTCATGCAGCCGCTTCTCGAGAAGCAGGCCGTCGCCGTCAAGCAGGCCTACGACTGCCTCACCCACGGCCTCACCACCGTCTGCGAGATCGGCCGCTTTGGTATCCAGATCCGTGACTGCATCGACAAGGGCGTCTTCAAGGGCCCGCGCGTTCTGGCCACCGGCCTTGGCTTCTGCCGCGTTGCCGGCCACGGCGACTCCCACCACTGCAGCCAGGAGCTCAACAAGGAATCGCACCCCTGGGGCGATCAGGTCGACGGTCCTTGGGATCTGCGCAAGGCCGTCCGTCGTCGCCTGCGCGAGAACCCCGATGCCATCAAGATCTGGGCTACCGGTGGCGGCATCTGGCGCTGGGACTCCGGCCGCGACCAGCACTACTGCTCCGAGGAGATCCAGGCCGTGGTCGAAGAGGCAAAGATGGTCGGCATCCCCGTGTGGAGCCACTGCTACAACAACCACGCCGCTGCCTACGATTCCGTTCGCTTTGGCTGCGAGCAGCTGATTCACGGCTTCGATATCGATGAGCGCACCATGGACCTCATGGCCGAGCAGGGCACCTTCTTCACCCCGACGATCGCCTTCCTGCCCACCTGGTACGCCACCTATCCGCCCGTCTACGTTCCCGAACTGCACGACAAGTACGAGGGCACCCTGGTCGAGAAGGAGCTGCAGCGCAACTACGACTGCCTGCGCGAGGCCAAGAAGCGCGGCGTCGTCATGACGATCGGCTCCGACTCCTTCTCCTTCGTCACCCCGTACGGCACCTGCTCCATCGAGGAGATGTACGAGTTCGTCGACAAGATCGGCTTCACTCCGGTCGAGACCATCACCTGCGCCACCCTCAACGGTGCCAAGATGTGCCACATCGAGGACGAGACCGGGTCCATCGAGGCCGGCAAGTGCGCCGACCTGCTGGTCGTCAACGGTGACGTCGCCGCCGACATCCACGTGCTCAACACCGACAACATGGACGTCATCATGAAGGACGGCTGGATTGTCGAGGGCGGCACCTTCGGCGAGGCAAACAAGTACAGCGCCTAAGCTACCGTTCATCGATGGCTTGATGTAAAACACAGTATTTGATTGCATAATGCAATGGAGAGGGTCGCTTGCGGCCCTCTTTATTGCTATGGGGTGCGTCGGTAAGAAGGAGATGACGGTGGATCTCAATAGGCTGATTCTGGGCAAGAGCTACAACTCTACCAAGGTCTTTCGTACCGCTCAGCATGTGGTTCAAGCCATTTTGCTCGGTATTGTCGTTCCGCTGCTTATCCTGCTGCTCATCTGGGATCTAACCGATAATCCCAATCCCGTTCCGGCCGTTGTCGTCATTGCCGGCTTGGTCATGCTGTGCTTCTTCTTCTCGTACGTCTTTGTCGTTCCCGACGACCTCACATCGAGCGCAACCGACCGCACGCTCGCCATCGCTTCAAAAATATTCGCCTACACGTCGCGCGGCCTTACGCCCGAAGCTGCCCTGGGCGCCTCTAAGATCATCCTGTCCGAAACTATCGCCTCTGCCATCTGCTTTACCGACGGCAAGCAGGTGTTGGCAAGCTGGGGCGAGGACTCGGCAAAATGCCCCGCGGGCACCCCGGTGGTGCTGCGGACTACGCTCAACGTGATCAACAGCGGTGAGCAAAGCGTGTTCTCGCGCGATGCCTCGACCGAGACAGGTGGCTACTTTCCGCGCCTGCGCGCCGGTATTGTCGCACCGCTTACCGTGCGCGGGCATTGCGTGGGCACGCTCGAGCTGTATTATCCCCGTCTGAGCAGCATCGATATGCGCCAGACGGCGCTTGCCTCGGGCTTTGCCGACCTCATTTCCACGCAGCTTGCGAGCTTTGAGCTCGAGCGCCAGGACGAGCTTACGGCCCGCGTGGAGCTGCGCGCCTTACAATCGCAGGTCGATCCTCATTTTCTGTTTAACACCATCAGCACCATCGTGTCGCTCGTGCGTACCGAGCCGGACAAGGCCAGGTCGCTGCTGATCGACTTTTCCAATTACTACCGTCAGACGCTTTCTGATTCCGATACCCTCACAACGCTCGAGCACGAGGTGGAACAGGGCACTCGCTATATCAATCTTATGCAGGCTCGTTATGGCGACGGCCGTCTGCGCGTCTCGGTCGATATCGACTTTGAGGTGCGCGACAGCCTGGTGCCGCCGTTTATCTTGCAGCCGTTGCTCGAAAACTGCATCAAGCACGCGCAGCGCGAGACCGAGCCGCTTTCTATTCATGTTAGGGCTTTCGAGACCGATGACGGTTTGGAGATCATCGTCGAGGACGACGGCATCGGCATGAGCGAAGAAGTCTGCGCGCATCTGTTTGAGCAGCATCGCCTGGAGGAGCCCGAGAGCATTACCGCCGACGGCTCCGTCAAGCGAGGTTGCGGCCTGGCGCTCTTCAACGTGCTTCAGCGCATCCATTTCTTTTACGGAGAAGATTCCGGCATGCGCGTGAAGTCCCAGGAGGGCGTGGGAACGCAGGTCATCGTCGAGCTGAACGGCGAGCCGCATGAGCCCGCGCCGTTGACGGCGTAGCACGCGGTTGGATTGAGAGAAAAAGAGGGGAAGCACATATGTCCGAAGGCTGGAACATCTTGGTGGTTGATGACGAACCTCCCATTAGGGCCGAGCTACGCTATCTGTTGGAAAAGGATACGCGTGTGGGCCAGATTGCCGAGGCGGGCAATGTCACCGAAGCCGTGGAGTCGATTCTGTCGAACAAGCCCGACGTGCTGTTTTTAGACATTACCATGCCCGGTCGCTCGGGAATTGAGCTTGCCGAGACGCTGCAGAACCTAAAGACGCCGCCGGTGGTTGTGTTTGTGACGGCGTTTGCCGAGTATGCGGCCGATGCCTATAACCTCGATGCCGTCGATTATGTCGTCAAGCCGGTCGAGGACGCACGCCTGTCAAAGGCACTCGACAAGATCGAGGCAGCCTTGGGTGTCCGTCGTGTTATCCACGCTCCGCGCCAGCCTTTGCGTCTGACGGTGGACCGCGGGGGCAAAAAGGTGTTCATTCCCGCCGCAGACGTCTGCTACTTTGAGGCGCGTGCCGATTTTTGCAACGCCGTCTGCGCCGAGGGAACATACCTGATCAATGAGTCGATTTCCTCGCTCGAGCGGCGCCTGGCCCCCGAGGGCTTTATCCGTGTCCACCGCAGCTATCTGGTCAATTTGGAGGACGTGCACAATGTCGAGATCGGTTCCACGGGTCTTATGGAGCTCAGGCTCGATCGCGTAACCTCGACGGTGCCCGTGTCCCGCCGTCGCGCTGCCGAGGTTAAAGCACACTTGGGGCTTGCGTAGACGGTCTGCGTGCCGTCGTTTACCATCGCAGGTTTGGCATGGGCGCGCGGTGGGCATAATGGGTGGCATCGAATGAAATCGAAAGGATCATTATGCCCGCGCTTATCACCCATCATCTGTTTGGCGAGGAAAGCATCGACCGTCTTCCGCAGGGCGTCATCACGTCCGATGAAGAGCGCATTGCCTTTATCTTGGGCAACCAAGGCCCCGACCCGTTTTTCTTTCACATTCTGACACCGCGTGTTTCCGACTGCACGCTGCTGGCGCAGGTCATGCATCGGTCGCGCATGTCTCGCCAGTTCGCGTGCCTGCGCGACGGCGTGTCGCATCTGCTGCCGCGCGACGCCAGCTTGGGTCGCGCCTTTGCGCTGGGCCTGCTGTCTCATTACGTGCTCGACCGCAACGCCCATCCTTTTGTCTATGAGCAGCAGTTTGGCATCGTGGAGTCCGATTCAGAGCTTGAGGATTCGAGCAGTCAGGTTCATGCCGTGATCGAGAGCGACCTGGATGTACTGATGCTGCAGCTTAAACGCGCCGGCGCTACGGTCGACGATTACCCGCCGGCGGGCGAGATCGTCACCACCGATCGCATCAATCGCGTGGCCGGCGTGCTGATGAGTTATGTTGCCGGACGCGTGTACGGCATTGACATTCCGGCGGGGGAGTACGGTGCTGCCGTTGCCAATATGCAGCGACTTTACCGCGCGATTGAGCCGGCCGGCTCCGCAAAGACGCGCGCGATCTCGCTGGTTGAGGGCTTGGTGCACGACTACTCGCTGCTCGATGGCCTTGCCCATCGCGTGACGACGGAGCTGCCCGAGCGCACCGGTAACCTGGGCCATCTGACATGGAAGAATCCCTTTACCGACGAGGTCTCGAACGAGAGTTTCCCCGAGGTCTTTGATCGCGCGCTGGTCGATTACGAGTGCACGGTCGCACGTTTTATCGAGACCGGCGACATGGACGCCGTGACCGGCCACGTCAACTACAGCGGTCGCGTGCTCAATGCCGATGAGGAGTTCGACCGCGAGGAATAGGGCCCGTGCGTGCCCCTTTGCCGAATCCTTACCGGCGGTTCTGGACAATTGGGGTACGATGAACTAACTGCATATCGGGCGAATACGAAGGGTCCCTGTCCATGAAATACACCAAGCTCGAGCGTAACTGGGTTATGTATGATGTGGGCAATTCGGCCCTTGTGCTGCTCAATACCTCGGTGGTGCCCATTTACTTTAACGCCATCAATACCGGCGCTTCCTCGGCCGACCTGGTGGTCGCCTGGGGCAATGCGCAGACGATCGCCTCGCTGGTCATCGCCATGCTCATGCCCATTCTGGGCGCGCTTGCCGACTACGCCGGCAACAAGATCAAGTTCTTCTTGGGCTTCTTCCTCACGGGCCTGGTGCTTTGCCTGGCGCAGGCTATCCCAATGTCCGCCATGGCATTTTTGACCGTGTACGTGCTGTGCACCATCGGCCTTAACTCTTCTATGACGTTCTACGACGCCATGCTGCCCGACATTACCACCGACGAGCGCATGGACGCCGTGTCCAGCTCGGGCTATGCCTGGGGCTATATCGGTTCCACCGTGCCGTTCGTCATCTGCCTGGCGCTCATCATGGGCGGCCCCGCTCTTGGCGTCCCCACCATGCTGGCAACGCGTCTGTCGTTTATCATCACTGGCGCCTGGTGGCTCATCTTTACTCTGCCGCTCATTCGCACCTATAAGCAAAAGTACGGTCGCGAGCGCGGTCCCGAGGACACCATCGGCCACATCGTGGGCGGTGTGTTCTCCGAGGTCGGACACACCATGCGCGAGATCGCCCACAACAAGACCGTGCTGGTCTACATGGTCGCGTTCTTCTTCTACATCGACGGCGTGCACACGGTCATTTCCATGGCAACCAGCTACGGCTCGGCTTTGGGCATCGATTCGACGCAGTTGGTGCTGGCGCTGCTCGTTACGCAGTTTGTTGCTTTTCCGTCTGCCATCATCTACGGCAAGCTCGCCGGACGCGTGGGCACGCTCAACATGATCCTGGTGGCCGTCGCCGCCTACATGGGCATTGTGCTGTTCGCCGCGTTCTTCCTAAAGACCGCCTTCGAATTCTGGGTGCTTGCCATTATGGTCGGCCTGTTCCAGGGCGGCGTGCAGGCGCTCAGCCGTAGCTACTTTGGCCGCATTATCCCTAAGGAAAAATCCAACGAGTACTACGGCTTCTTTGACATCTTTGGTCGTTATGCAAGCGTCATGGGCACCTTCCTGGTGTCGGTCGTCACCTCGCTGACCGGCAACCCGTCGCTGGGCGTCCTTTCCATTGGTGTGCTGCTGGTCGTTGGCTTTATGCTGCTGGTCCGCCTGTCCCGCATGACTCGGGCGGCAGGGCATGCCGCATAGGAGCGAGCGGCTATTGTGCCTGTCCACGGTACTCTTTTGGGGTTATCCGCAATAAACATTGCGACTTGCGAGCAATGATTTGCCCAAGTGGGTATGATGGAATCAGCTAGGTCGCGGGGCGTCGCCTGTGTTTGGCGGCGTCCCGTTTTTGTGTTGCAGGGAGGGTAAGGCATGAACGCCACAGTCGTGATTCCAACGTATTGGGCGGGCGATGACGCTTGCGCAAACGCCCCTGGCACCTATGACCATTCGACGCGACTCAACGCCGACAATCCCGAACTCGACCGCTGTCTGGCCTCGCTTGAGCAGGTACGTGACATCCCGCGCATCATCCTTTTGGTGGTCTGTCCCGTTTCTGCCACAGCCGATGTGTCGCTGCGCGTGCACGAGATTGTCGACGCGCATCCCACGCTCAAGGTCACCGTTGTCACCAACACCCAGGCCTCGCGCATTGCAGACCGGGTTGCTCAGATCGCGCCCAAGGGTTCGGGCGAGTGCGTGAGCCTGCGAGGCTACGGTGCCATCCGCAACATGGGGCTAGCCTGTGCCGCTGTGCTGGGGCATGACGCGGTTATCTTTTTGGATGACGATGAGACTGTCATCGACGCCGACTTTATGAAGCGCGCGACCTATGCGTTGGGGCAGCAGACGCGTCAGGGCTTGCCGATCTTGGTCAAGAGCGGCTATTTCTACGATCGCGACGGCTCGCCGCTGGCTCCCACGGACAAGGCGGGCATCTGCCATCGTTGGTGGACCAAGCGCATCGAGTTCAACCGTTGGATGAAAAAGGCGCTCTCGGGCACCCGCATCTCGCGCTCCAACTACGTGTGCGGCGGCCTGATGGCCCTGCACGCCCGCGCCTTTACGCGTGTAGCCTTTGACCCGTTTATCACCCGCGGCGAGGACTTGGATTACCTCTTTAACATGCGCATGTTTGGCTACGACGTGTGGTTCGATAACGAGTGGACCGTGCGCCATCTGCCTCCGGAGTCCGAAAAGCGCTCACCGCGCTTTATGCAGGATGTATACCGTTGGTACTACGAACGGGCCAAGTTGACATTCGCCGCGCATCAAAAGGAGCTCATTCCCGTTACGGCGGCATCGCTCATGCCCTACCCGGGCCCGTGGATTTCGCGCGAGCTCGACGACCGCGTGCGCAAGACCGCTATGGTCCGCAGCGTGTTTACCCGCGAGCATGAGGGCTACCTGCGCATCTGGCGCCATGGTATCGGCGAGGCAAAGGCCTATGCGCGCCAAAACGCTGCAAGCTATCTGCGTTTCCAGAGCTTTTGGCCCAAGATCATGGACGGGCTTTGGCGTGACGCACAACTGATCAGTATCCTGGAGGGGGCCGAATGATCGACCGCCGCGCCCAGCGCGATAGTTCAATATCAATCTTTCGCATCATTGCCGTTGGCTGCGCCATTTGCGTGCTGGTGTACTTTATTTTTGCCTTGGTGACCGGTATCGAGCCGATCGCCACGGTGATTGCCTGCGCGCTGCTGTGCATCTTTCTGTGCATCTTTATTTTTTTGACGCTCAATCCCGATTCGGTGCGCTCCCAGTACACCGAGGAGACGCTCTCGGTGGCCTCGGCCATGCTCGAGGACATTAAGGGCGGTCTGACGCAGGAGTCGGCGCGTTTGGTGTGCCGGCGCATTTTGCCCGAGACGCGCGCCATGACGGTGGCCATCACCGACGAGGGCAACGTGCTTGCCTGCGCGGGAGAGCTTGAGGAAAAACTACTGCCAGATTCTCCCATCCACACGCTTGCCACACGCTACGTTATCGAACATGGCATCGTGCAGTCGTTCAACCGTATGGTGGATGTCGTGGGCTCGGATGGCTCGCACCACCAAGTCCCCGCCGGCATTATCGCCCCCATCAAGGTGGGCGATCGTACCGTCGGCACGCTCAAGTTCTACTACAAGACCCCGCGCGCCGTCGACCGTACCCAGTACGCGCTTGCCTCGGGCTTTGCCGAGATCTTGTCCACGCAGCTCGCCATCCACGAGCTCGAGGTGCAAAAGGAACTCACGGCGCGCGCCGAGGTGCGTGCACTGCAGGCGCAGATTAACCCGCACTTCCTGTTCAACACGCTGAACACCATTGCATCGTTTACGCGCACCGACCCGCTGCGGGCCCGCGAACTGCTTCGTGAGTTCTCATCGTTCTATCGTGCCACACTCGACAACTCGGGATCGCTTATTCCGGTCTCGCGCGAGGTCGCACAGACCAAGCGCTACCTTACCTTTGAGAAGGCCCGCTTTGGCGAGGACCGCGTGCTTGCGACGTTCGATGTGTCCGAGGACGTGGAAGATACGCTGGTGCCGGCGTTCGTGATCCAGCCGATTGTCGAGAACGCCGTGCGTCATGGTATGGGCGATGACGACGCCCTGAGGATCGACGTGACCGTTCACCAAGACGGCGAGGATGCAATCTTGATTGCCGTGGCCGATAATGGCGTGGGCATGGATGAGGGTACCGCCGCCAGACTGTTTGACGAGCGCTCTGCCCGTCCCGACGCCAGCTCTCCCCAGGGTGGCGGCGCCGGTGTGGCCATGCACAATATTTCGGAGCGCATCCATCGCTTTTATGGGCCGCACTCCTATACGCGTGTCGAATCGGCGCCGGGCAAGGGCACCAAAGTGCTTCTTCATCTTGATTTGTCAGAGAGCATCTTCGACATTCAAGAGTAAAATAAAAGGCTACGGGCTCAACGTCATGCGACGGATGCCCGGCGTAGTTAGTTGACGAAAGGTTTTATCCCTATGCTGCGTGCGATGATTGTGGATGATGAGGCGCCGGCTCGCTCGGAGCTTCGCTTCCTGCTCGAGCAAACGGGCAAGATCGGCACGATCACGGAGGCGTCGAGCGTCCGCTCCGCCATCGAGATGCTTATGGAAAGTCGCGTGGATGTCGTGTTTCTCGATATCTCGATGCCCGGTGCCTCGGGCCTGCAACTTGCCGAGGCGCTGCATAAGCTCAAAAATTCGCCGGCGATCGTGTTTGTGACTGCGTATAGTGACCATGCGGTCGAGGCATTCGACGTGGATGCCGTCGATTATCTGATGAAGCCGGTCGAAGAAGCTCGCTTGGATCGCGCGATCGAGAAGGTCATGCAACGCGCCAAGCCGGTTACGGACAGCAAGGTGACCATCGAGCGTATCCCGGTGGAAAAGGGCGGCCGCAAGGTGCTCATTCCCGTGGACGACATTCGCTTTATCATGGCTAAGGACGATTACTCCTGCATCTATACCGTCGATGATCGCTTTTTGTCGACGACCTCGCTGGCGCAGTTTGAGGCCAAGCTCTGCGACTTTGGCTTCTTCCGTGTTCACCGTCGCTATATCGTCAACTTGGCGTGCGTCACGGACGTCGAGACGGTGCCCTCGGGTGCCATCCAGCTGGGCATTACGGGCGTCGACGAACGCGTGCCGGTTTCGCGCCGCCGCGTCGTGCCGCTCAAGAAGGCTCTGAGTCTCTAGCACACTGGCCCCGCAGCCCTGTAGACCCATCGTCTGCGGAGCCGTGGGGCCTTTTTGTATGTATCTGCCGAATCGTTTTTTGCGGAAGGGATCCCATGAACAGTGCAAGCGCCAAGCGTATCGACATCATCTCGGACACCCACGGCTATCTTTCGCCTGCGCTCCTGGATGAGCTTGAGGGCGCAGACCTGATTATCCACGCCGGCGACCTCACGTCAGAGATGGACTACGAGCACCTATGCACCATCGCCCCCGTGCGGGCCGTACTGGGCAACAACGATTACTACCGCGACTACGGCCCCGATGTAGACCGTCTTGCACTCTTTACCTACGAAGGCCTCAAATTCGCCGTAGCCCACTACCGCGAAGACCTTCCGGTGGGATCCGTAGACGTAGCCATCAACGGTCACACCCACGTAACCAAAGAAGCCCAAGTGGGCCGTTGCTTAGTCCTCAACCCGGGCAGTGCCAGCTACCCCAGAGGCACCCGAGGCCCCACCATGGCCAGAATGCTCGTAAAAGACGGCAAGATCATAAGCACCAAATTTATTGACCTAGACTAACCGCAACAAAAACGGGGGATGTAAATGCGTCCCCCGTTTCCATTTGAGCCAAAGGCAGAGCTTCAACAAAAACAATCAGACCAACCCCGCCGAGGAGCACGCGGGC
>URWC01000036.1 GCA_900551555.1 uncultured Collinsella sp.
GGCGGCGGTGCCGGCGGGCGCTGCTGCGCGATATGTTGCGTAGTGGGCTTAGTGCCTCATGAAGTGATACTCGATCACGTTGCTGTAGGGGTGACCCGGGCCCACAATGCCCTGCGGGAACAGCGGCTGGTGCGGCGTGTCGGGGTACATCTCTGCCTCGAGGGCAAAGCCAGCGCCCCAGCCATAGTTGGCATCGTCCTTGGCGTGTTCGTCGCCCAGCCAGTTGCCGGTGTAGAGCTGCACGCCCGGGGCGGTGGTGTAGTAGTCCAGCTCACGACCGGTCCACATCTCCTCGACGTGCATCGCGCGGCGCAGGTTGCGACCGTACTGATAGCCATCGATGCACAGGCAGTGGTCGTAGCCGCGTGCCTGCTTGATCTGCGGGTTGTCGGCCTCCATACCGGGCGCGACAGGACGCAGCTCGCGGAAGTCGAATGGCGTGCCTTCGACCGGAGCAATTTCGCCGGTGGGAATGTTCTGGCCGTCAATGGGCAGGTAGTGGGCGGCGTTGGCGACAAAGAAGTGCTCGCAGTCCATGCCGGCGTTATGACCGGCAAGGTTGAAATATGTGTGGTTGGTCATAGACACGTAGGTGGCGCGGTCGCTTTCGCAGCCATACTCGATGCGAAAGACGCCGGTGCGTGTAACGGTAAACACGGCCGTAAACGTGCGGTTGCCGGGCAGGCCCAGCTCGCCATCCTCAAGCGAAGTGGTCATGCACACGGCGTTGTGAGTCTCGTCGAGCTCAACATCCCACACGCGCTTGTGCAGGCCGTGCTCAAGATCGCTGTGCAGGTTGTTGGCACCCTCGTTGGCCGGCATGTGCCAGTCCGTGCCGGCGATGGTGATCGTGGCACCTGCAGTGCGGTTGGCCACAGGTCCGATGGTCGCACCAAAGCAGGCGGGGTTGTCAAAGTAATCCTCGAGCTTATCGAAGCCCAGCACCACATCGCGCACGTTGCCGGGGATGTCGGGCACGTCGATGCCCAACACGGTGGCGCCATAGTCCATAATGCGAACGCAGATCTCGGGCCCGTTGAGGGTGTAACGATGAACGGGGGTACCGCACGGCGCGGTGCCGAAAAGCTCGGAAGTGATCATTTGGTTCCTAACATCGAGGTATTTCCGACAAACTGTAGCGCGAACAGGCGAGATTATCACTACACCCCACTAAAGCAGGGGGTATTTTTCTCAAAAAAGTGATGATTGACTTACTGTGACGAAAAAAAGAAACCCGCCGGGATGCGACGGGTTTCTTCCACAGGGGATATGTGGCAATGAGTTAGGCGTTTGCCTTTGCGGACTCGGCTTCCTTGGCAGCCTTGAGGTCCTCCTCGGTAAACTTGCCGGTGGTGAGCGGCGAGAGGGTGCACTTGTCCTGCTTCGCGTACTCGATGTTACGAGCGATCATCTGCTTGCGATACCAAGCGAAGAGCGCGACGTACACGACGATGGCAACGACAGTGGCGATGATCATGGTCACATCGCCCGTGGTCGCCTTGCCCACGAAGAAGGCCAGGAACTTCTCGACAGGTCCTTCCATGGTGGTCTGAGAGATCAGGCCGGTAACGCCATCGGGGAAAGCGCCGACGGTCTTAGCGGTAAAGGTAACGAAATCGGCGACGAGGGTACCAGCGCCCAGGAAGACGGGCAGCAGGACGGCACCGATGACGACCATGCGAATCACGCGGCCGCGGGTGACGACGAGCAGTGCCGGCGTCAGGCCCATGGCGATGATGCCGCCGAGCGGCAGCAGGCCGTTCCAAGTACCAGTCGGGGAGAGGGGGCAGGGAACGTTGGCGAGCAGCAGAGCCTCACCCAACATGACGGGGGCAAGGATGTTGGCAGCAGCCCAGATCTCGGCGCGGCCGGCGATGAAGGGCCAGTCGAGGCCGACGTTGAGGGTACGGCCCTGGAGCCACTTGCTGTTGTTGGCAAAGTCGGAGATGCCCTGAGACAGCGGCTCAACGGCTGCGATGAACCAAGAACCGATCATCGAGAACAGCTCAAGGCAGGTTGCGGCGGTAAAGGCGAGCGTGCAGATCTGCTGCGGGGTCTGGTGCGAAAGAAGGCCGACGAAGACGCCCAGGTAGATACCAATAGCAAACTTGGAGCCCCAGAAGCCGATCATGTTGTTGAGCTTGGCAGCGTCGAAGTCGTACTTATCGAGGAAGGGGAGCACCTTGTCGATGATCTTGTTGAGCAGCATGGCCAGCGGGTTCATCATATAGTTCATGTGAGTCGTGGTCATGGGGTTCTCCTCGGGAGCACCCAAAAGATCGTTGAACGTGGGCTTCATAAGGTCGGAGTTCATGATCTTCATAACGCCGACGAAGACGACGAGCAGCGTGGCGACGACAATGTTGGCGCCAAAGTAGATGCAGGCAAGGCCGACAAAGGCGAGGTGCCAAACGTCAAAGATGTCGACGTCGATGGTGTTGGTCTTGGCGAGCACGATCATCACGATGTTGACGATGACGAGGACCATCAGGAAGTACAGCGTGTAAGGAGAGCCCCAGGTGATGGTGGCCAGCGGTGCCCAACCCACGTCGGTGACGGTGAGCTGAAGGCCGGTGGACTCAACGAACGTCGTCATGGCGCTCGAGAAGGCCGTCGTCAGAATGTTGATGATGGCGCCGATACCGGTAATGGCGATGCCGAGCTTAAGACCGCCCTCGAGGGCCTTGGTAAACTTAACTTTGAAGAGAAGGGCGATAACCGTCAAAACGATGGTCATCATAGGGGCTGCGCCAAGGTCGATCAGCGGCTGAAAGACGGCATTAGCAAACCCGATTACTGCGTCCATGTCTCCCTCTTTCCTTAAAGAGAATTTCCTTTTCCGTATGTTGCCTTAAAAAAGGAAGATGCCGTTCCCGGTCGTCATCTTCCTTAAAGCCAAAGATTGTGCAGAGCGAAGCTGCAAATGATTAGTTGAGACCCTTTTCCTTGATAATGGCCTCAATCTTGTCGTAAACCGGCTTAGCCATAGCAGGCATGCGATAGAGAATCGGGCCGGCGTCGACGATCGGGGTCTTAACCTCAAAGCCAAAATCGGTCTTGGCGATCTGGGCGAAGATGTCGTACTGAGAGAGCATCTCCTCGTTAACGTCCTTGATCATCACGGCGTCGCAGTGCAGGTTGTAGCCGCGATTCTTGAACTCGGACTCGATGGCGTCCTTGATCTGATGGCTGGAGTTAACACCGGCGCCACAAGCTGCGAGAACCTTAATCATGATGAATTCCTTTCTCTATGCGGGTTATTCCGCGGATTCCTAAGGGTGGTTGGCTAGTCGGCAGGAAAGTTGTCGACCAAGAACTGGTAGATGGCCTTGGCGTCGGTCATGGAGAACAGCTCCTTGACGCGATCGGTGCCAAGAGCGTTAACGAAGTCCATGATCTTGGCGAGGATGCCCACCTGGGCCTCCTTGTCATCGTTGAGAATCATGAACAGGAACGAGACGGGGAAGGTCTGCGAGGGGTCGATCATGGAGTGCCACTCGACGGGGGTCGTCAGCTTGACGGGGACGATGCGACGGGTGTGAACGAACTCGACCTCGGTGTGAGGAACGGCAAAGCTGGGCAACTCGGGGTCGACGACAGACATATCCATGCCGGTGGGGTAGCCCTTTTCGCGCTCGATGATGTTCTCGAGAAACGCGGGCGCCACATAGTTTTTGAGTGACAGCTTATTGGCGATCTCGGTAAAGACCTCTTCTTGCGTGGTGCGGTCGCAAACAAACACGGTGTCTTCGAAGAACAGATTGCTCTCTGCGGACATGTCTGCAACTCCTTCCGTTCCATGCAGATCGAACATGTTCGAATTTGCTTGTTTAAGTCGCTAAATATTTAAGTCTAAGAGAATTAGTGTGTCAATCTGTTTTCTATTGTTAGGCAAAGTTCAATTTGCTTAATTGAGGCAACATCGGATTGAAATGATTTTAAAAGAGCAGCTATTTGCACATTTTTTGTCGGTCTCTTGGCGTCTAAATAATTCGTCATTCTCCGTTTGACACCGAGTTTTCTACCGTTCACCGGGAAAAACCGACCGTTTAGGGTGAGTGAGCATAACTGTTCGATTACTATAAATGCGAACAAAACCACTCAAAGGAGTAGAAATGATCAAGGCGGAGCGTCAGGACAAGGTTCGTCAGTTGCTCGAGGAGCAGGGCACGGTCTCGGTCAAAGAGATTTCTGATGCGTTAGGTGTCTCGGATATGACGATCCGCCGCGATCTTGAGGAGCTTGCGAGCCTAGGCGAGATCGAGCGCGTGCACGGCGGAGCCCGCAGTGCACAGGGCCGTCCCCACGCTATGCTGCGCCATGAGTACTCGCACAGCGAAAAGCGCACCAAGCATGCCGAGGAAAAGCTGCAGATTGCGCGCCGTGCTGTGGAGCTTATCGAGGAAGGCTCGACCATCTTTTTGGGCCCGGGCACCACGGTTGAGCAGATGGCCTCGATGCTGCCGGCGTTTCGCCTGCGCATTGTGACCAATTCGCTTTCAGTGTTTAACCTGCTCGAGGCGCGCGAAGACTGTGACCTGTGCCTCGTGGGCGGCATGTATCGCCGCCGCACCGCCGCCTTTGTGGGCCCCATGGCCGAGGATACCCTGCGCGCGCTGGGAATCGACGCAGCCTATATCGGCGCCAACGGCATTTTGGACGGCGACGTGTCCACGTCTAACATGGAAGAGGGCCGCATCCAGCAGCTCGCCCTTAGCAAGGCCGACTCGCGCTATCTGATCGCCGACTCCAGCAAGATCGGCAAGCGCGACTTCTACACCTTCTGCCGCCTGGACAGCCTGGACGCCGTGGTGTGCGAGCCGGGTATTACCGCCGAGGATCGTGTCGCCATCGAGGAACACACGCAGATCATTTGCTAGCTAACGCAGCAGGAGATACTTCTGCCCTCTGCCGGCGCCTTCAACTGTAGCCAGGCCCGTCTCAACGAGTTTTTTGAGGATGCGAAGTAGCTTCGAGCGGCTAAAGGTAACTTTGGCCGCAAGCGCACTTGTCGATTGGGGATGCACTTCACTCAGCAGTTCAAATACGGTAAGATCGTCGCCTTCGAGCCCGGGGTTATCCATGAGTAGGGGAAGTGTGACCACAATAGCGTTGTCCGAAACTTGAAAACGAGGCTTTTTGATGCTGTCTTTATAGGTGTCTCGAATTCGCATAATGCCCGTACCGAATGCCTCGATAAGGCCCAGGCGCAAAAAGACTTCGGCAAGAATGCGGTTACGCCTAACGGACAGCATATCGGACAGGTACTCATCGACAGTCATGCTTGCCGGTAATCCGCCGGGTGAGGCGACTTCTACCCGGTCGTCGAACATCGAGATGCGGATGTGCGCTGGTACATCCCAGGTCCTATGAACGATTGCGTTGGTTATTGCCTCACGGAACGCCTCAAGTGGAATGGGCTCCTTGCGGATTCGTTCCATTCCCTTGATCTCTTCGTAGCAGTACTGAGCTTCGAATAGCTCAAGAGCACTGTCAATTTCAGTTAAAACTGATGCATGCTCAAGGGTCTTGCGCTGCTTAATGAGGTTGATAGTGTCACCAAACACTGCAATGTCGATGCCTGGGAAGCCGTTCTCGTCCGCGAGCAGCTCTGCTGCATTATTGTAGGTCCCGGTCTCATCGAGCAGGCCGAGGGTTTTGAGAGTGTCGGTTGTGAACGACTGAAGCGCTAACTTTGCAGTTAGACGATTCTCTAAAACGGTGAAAGATAGATCTTGCTTGCTTGCCGGGAGCTGTTCAAAGGAGAGATTCTGGCCCTCGAGCACAAGGCGCGAAAGACCTAGGGTATCAACTGGTATAGTCGCTGTGTCATTGCGCTTGTACGCCTTCGAGCGGTATAGATAAGGCTTCGATCTGCCGGGAAAGACCGTAAGCTCAACGGTTGCATCGGGCTCGTTGATTTTTAGGGAGTAATCGGGCTGGGGGATGATCGAATCGTTAATCTTGTTTTCGATATCCAAGCAGGTCTGCTTGGGGTCATCGAGGCCAACGATTTTTCCGGCGTCGTTAATTCCAAATAGGACACGCCCACCCGTGTTGTTTGCATAAGCGGAGACGGTTTTGAGGAACGAATTGGTGACGCTTTCCTTGAACTCAAGATCCTTTGTCTCTTGCATCGTAGTGCTCCGTTTCGCTTTAACTTGACGTGCAAAATGACACGTAAAATTTTACATGGCATTTTGCACGTCAAAATTATAACACGAAAAAATTTGCGCGCCATTTTACGCGTCAACGTGACGCGAAATGACGCGCAAATGCGCTCGGGCCAACCGTTCAGCTTGCAAATTAGACCAGGCGGGCGTAGTCCTGTGACTGATGAAAGATGTGGGCGATATAGATTGTTTCGTGCTCAAACTTGTATAGACACACGTAGTTGTTGACGGGAAACGATCGGTAATTACGTGCCGCCAGCTCTTGCATGTGCGAGAGGGGACGTAAAAGCGGCTGCTCGCGAAGCAGATCAAGCTGATATTCAAACTCAGCGACAAAATTGCCTGCTGCACGCGGATTCTTGAGGATTTGAGCAAGGTATCCGACAATACTCTCGTACTCATATCGCGCGCTTTTGAGGATTACGACGTTATAGGTCATATTTGTCTCGTATCGAAGCCGCGAAGGATTCGTAGTCGCTGTAGTCTCCTTGCGATATTTCGTCTTCTGCCAACATCATACGAGACAACAGTTTTGCCTTGGCGATTTCTTCTTGCATGAGGCGATACTGGTCGCTGCTGATGCAGTGCATGGCCTCGTAGCCGTTCTTAGTTACGGTGACGTCGCGCTCAGACTCAACAAGCGTGGTGAATGCAGCAGTGTCCTTCATATCTCGGACGGGCACACAAGCTGACATGGGTACCTCCTTTGCGTTGGGACACAATTGTACCACGGTATATTAAAACGTCGGCGTCGTCGGATTATCTCAATCTGTAACAGTTGGGAGTAGAAAACAGGGTTAGATGTTACAGATCGAGATCTTCAAGTTCGGGCCATTCGTTTGTCTTGATCTGTAACAGGTAGGGCCGAAAACCCCTGCCAGATGTTACAGATCGAGACAAACGGCCTGTTCGGACCGAGCCAAAATAAAAAAGGCCGCATGCGAACCCGCGGAGGGATTCGCATGCGGCCGACAGGGGGTATGCGGCGGAAACTAGGCCATGAGCAGGCCGGTCTCCGCGACGTTCTTGTACCAGTACGCGCTCGCCTTGGGATAGCGCTTCTGGGTCTCAAAGTCGATGTAGAACAGGCCATAGCGCTTGTTATAGCCGTTGGTCCAGGAGAACTGGTCCTGCAGCGACCACACAAAGTAGCCGTCGACGTTCACGCCGCCGTCGATTGCCTTGAGGATCCACGCGAGATGCTGACGCATGTAGTCGATGCGAGGGGCGTCGTCGATAAAGCCATTCTCGAAGTCGTCCTTATAGCCCATGCCGTTCTCGGTGATGTAGATCTTCTTGTAGTTGGGGTAATCGTTCTTAATGCGCAGCAGCAGGTCGTACAGGCCCTCGGGATAGATGATCCAGTCCCAATCGGTGGTGGGTACGCCTTTGCGCACGCATGACTCGCCCACGCCCTTGAGGAACCAGCGCGAGGAGCCCTTGTCGCCGGTGCCATTGTGGTTGATGTCGTTTTCGCCCTCGGCGGCACGCAGGAACTGGCACTTGTAGGTGTTGACGCCCAGGCAATCGTTGTAGGGGAGCGCGGCGGTCAGCGCGGCGATGTCCTCGTCGCGGACGTCGAGCTCGCCGCCGGCGATATGGGCCAGCTTGGTCGCAGCCTCCATGGTGTCGGCTGCATAGTGGCCGCGGAAGGTGGCGTCGAGTACCCAGCGGTTGTTGATGACGTCGGCCATGCGAGCTGCCTCGCAGTCGGCGGCATTGTTGGGGTCGAGGGGATACTTGGGCTCCAGGTTCTGGACAATGCCGATTTCGCCCTCAAAGCCGCCCTCATGGAAGGCAACGACAGCCTTGGCGTGGGCCACCATCATGTTGTGCATGAGCTGGAAGGCCTTGTCCAGGCGGTACTTCTCGCCGTGCGGCCAGTTGCCGACGATAAAGCTGCCCTCGGCGGTCGCGGGAATCTCGTTAAAGGTAAACCAGTGCTTGACCTCGGTGAACTCGGCAAAACAGAACTTGGCGTACTCGACAAAGGCGTCGATCGTCGTGCGCGTCAAGAAGCCCTCGCCGCCGTTCTGGTAAAAGGCCTCGGGCGTATCGAAGTGATCGAGCGTGACATAGGGGATAACGCCGGCTTTATTGCAGGTGGCGAAAAGCTCGTGATAGAAAGCGACGCCCTCGGGGTTAATCTCACCAGTGCCGTTGGGGAAGATGCGGCTCCAAGCGATGGAGACACGAATGCCGTTAATGCCGAAGCGCTGGCACAGGTCGATATCGACCGGGTACTTGTTGTAGAAGTCGCTTGCGGGATCGGGGGAGAAGCGACCCTGGGCTGCCAGGAAATCGTCCCAGGGCACTTTGCCCTTGCCGTGCGTACGGGTCTCGCCCTCAACCTGGTAAGCAGCGGTGGCGCCGCCAAACACAAAGCCGTCGGGGAACTGCATGGGGTTGGTCATGAGTCATCCTTTCTGTGGGATACGAATAGGGAGAGGTGCCCGAACCGGGAATCCGGGCACCAACAGAGGGAGGAGCTAGTCGAGGTTCTCGCGGAGCCACTTGATAGCGCCAGCGGGGTCGCGGGTAAGGTCGATATATTCCTTGCCGCGCGGGGCGAGCAGCTTAATGCCCAGACGATCGGTGTCGGCCTTCATGTCGTTGTAGTAGCTACGGACCTGCGGGGCAAGCACGATAACGTCGTACTGATCCATGATGGCAGTGTGCTGGCCATAGGCGCCTGCGGAGGAAGCGATGTTCTCTCCGGTCTGCGCGGCACCTTCCTTGATGGCGTTGGCAAGCATGGCAGAGGTGCCGGCGCCGGCGCACAGGACGAGGACCTTCAGGCCATCGACGTCCTTCTTAGCGGATGCGTTGGCGGCGGGCTCGGGCTGATCGGCGGCAGGCTTGCTGTCGGCGGCAGCGGCGGTCGGCTCGACAGCGGGCGCAGAGGTGCTGGCGGCGATGGCAGCGGCACCATCGGACTCGAGACCCAGCTCGGCGGCGCGCTCGGCCTCCTGGTCGCAGAGCAGCTTATCGTATGCCTTCAAGAACGGCAGGTAGATGATGGCGTCCAGCAAGATGATGATTGCGACAAACACCAGGGCGATAAGCTGGAAGTTCGTGGTGATGAAGATGCCGATGGGGGCAGGGGTAGCCCAAGGCACCACGAAGGAGAAGCCGTTCATGCCCACGTTGTCGATAAAGAACTTGGCAACACTCACGTTGACGCAGCCGGCGGCAACAAAGGGGATGAGCATGTAGGGGTTAAGGATCATGGGCGCGCCGAAGAGCAGCGGTTCGTTGACGGCGAAGGCAACAGGAACAATCGAAGCCTTACCGACGGCTTTGAGCTGCTTGGACTTCATAAAGAGAATCAGCAGAAGCGGCACGATGAACGTGGCGCCGGTGCCGCCGAACTCACCCACGAGCGACATGTTAAAGGTGAGGGAGTGGGCGGGGTGGCCACCGGCCAGCAGAACCTGCAGGTTCTCGGCCTGGTTGGCAAGACGGATGGGGTCGATGCCCGGCTGGACAATCGAAGGACCGTGGACACCGATGAACCAGAAGAACGCGGTGGCTGCCTGGATAAGGATAAGGCCAGGATAGGTTTCTGCAGCGGTGAAGAGCGGGGAGAGCAGTTTGATGAGCAGCTCGGAGAACGGAACGCCCATGAGGTTGCGTACAACCACATCGATGATGCCGCAGATGATGACGGCGCCGCCAAAGGGGATAATGTCGCGGAAGTTCTGAGCGATGGCGCCCGGGACCTCCTTGGGCAGCTTAATGGTCAGATCGCGCGAGACGCAGAATTTGTAGACCCACACGGTAATGAACGCGGCGATATAGGCCGAGAACAGACCGCGCGTGCCCATGCTGGTGCAATCGAAGACCGAAAGCTCGGAGCCGTTGAACTTGGTGGTGAACTGCGTAACAGCGAGCAGCAGCATGCTGCACTGGGCGGCAACCATGGTGGAACCGTCGTTGAGCACTTTGCCGGCGGGCATGCGACGGTTCATGGATGCCGTGAAATTCTTGGCAGTGGTACCGGCGACCATGATGCCCATGACGCCCATGGTGAAGTTGTACAGCTTGTTGCACCAGTCGATGAGCGGCTGGGGCAGCGTGATGCCAACTACGCCGGGAAGGGTGGCAATCAGCAGGAAGATCGAAGAGGTGAGGACGATGGGCATGCACCCAAGGAATCCGTCCTTGATGGCCTGGAGGTAGACGTTCCTCGAGATCTTCTCAAAGAACGGTTGATGCTTTTCGAGCATCTTTACGATGGCGTCCATAGAGCTCCTTTGCTACTTGATGCGCGATGCATGTGGATGGAACTGGTCGTCGATGGATGGTCAGGACTGCCCGGAAACCTTCCTGCTTAAGGAAGGCATTGCGAAATGACAACGTTGTCATTTCGCTAATGACAACGTAAGACATTTTTGGAAGAGCAACAAGGATTTACAGGTGAACGGTCGATATCGTCCGATAAACGGCTGATTTGTCAGTCGGGCAGGTAGTGTATGCTAGAACGCAAAAAACAAGCGATGCAAAACCGACTGGAGAAGTAGTGGCAACGATGGACAAGAAAAATATCTCAATGAACGATGTGGCGATTGCCGCGGGTGTTTCTCTCAAGACGGTGTCGCGTGTGATCAACGAGCCCGATAGCGTGCGAGAGTCGACGCGCGATAGGGTCCATGCTGCCATGGAAGCGCTTGGGTTCCGGGCGAACTTTGCCGCGCGTTCACTCAAGTTGGGCCGTTACGGGTGCATCGGCGTGGTGCTGTTCCACTTGTCGGGCGGCAACGTGGACATGATTGACGGTATCGCCGATGCCGCCGCAGAGCGAGGCTTTGCGCTCACGATGATTAAAAAGCGGGCGGGGGAGAAGATGACCCTTGCCGAAGCGGCACGTAGGATGTCGCAGCTTCCCGTCGACGGCATGATTTTCAACCTGCGCCAGATGGTCGATGACTTTGATACCTTTGAGGCGCCGAAAGACCTCAAGACGGTGATTATCACGTCGATGGAACATCCTACCTGCTCTACCGTCAGTGACGACCAAGAGGGCGGCGCGCGCATGGCATGCGAGTACTTCTTGAATCGCGGACACAAGAACGTGTACTTCGTCTCTGGTAAGAAAGAGTCACTGTCGAGCCAGTGCCGTATGAAAGGTTGGCGTGCGGCACTCGAGACGCGTGGCATTGAGCCGCCCGAGCCTCTGCAAGGCGATTGGAATGCGGATAGTGGCTATGCTGCGGGCCTTGTGCTTGCCGATAAGCCCGATTGCACGGCGGTCCTCGCTGCTAACGACTGCATGGCAAACGGCGTGATGATGGCTCTACGTGACAAAGGGCTCAGTGTGCCCGACGACGTGTCCGTGATCGGCTTCGACGATGAGCTCTACAAGACGATTCCCAACTCGATTCTGACGTCGGTGAAGTTTCGCCACCGTGAGCTGGGTGTCCGTGCGCTTAACGAGGTCGTTGCAGGTCTGGAAGCTCCGAGCTCCAGAAGCCGTACGCTCGTCTCGGGCGTGTTGGTCGAGCGCGCGAGCGTGCGGGATTTTCGGGCGTAGACGTGCTCGGTCTGTTCGTCTCGATCGGTAACAGGTAGGACCGAAAATCCCTGCTAGATGTTACAGATCGAGACAAACGAACGCGGCCCAGCCTGCCCAAAAACAAAACGGCGGATACGACCAAGGATGCTGAAGCATCCACCGGGAAGGTCGTATCCGCCACGCGGAAAGAGGTGCATGGACGCAGCGCCCATGCGATCGGGAATGGTAAGGTGCACGGCAGCGTGATGGTCACGGCGGCCGATGGCGTTAACTAGTCCAGACGACGGGTCTGCGCGACGTGCTTATACCAGTATGCGCTTGCCTTGGGCGTGCGCTTCTGGGTTTCAAAGTCAACGTAGAAGAAGCCGTAACGCTTGTTGTAGCCATTGGTCCAGGAGAACTGATCCTGCAAGCTCCACAGGAAGTAGCCGCCCACGTTGACGCCCACCTCCATGGCCTTGAGCAACCAACGCAGGTGCTGCTCGATGTAGTCGATGCGCGGCTGATCGTCCACAAAACCGTCCTTGTAGGGGTCCTTGTAGCCCATGCCGTTTTCGGTGATGAAGATCTGCTTGTAGTTGGGGTAGCGCTGCTTAATGTAGACGAGCAGATCGAACAGACCCTCGGGATAGATGATCCAGTCCCAGTCGGTGGTGGGGATGCCGGGCTTGTTCACGTGCTCGCCAATGCCCTTGACGCGCCAGCGGCCGGTGCCCTTCTCGCCCGTACCGTTGTGGTGCAGGTCGTTCTCGCCATCGTAAGCCTTCAAAAAACGGCACTGGTAGTTGTTAACGCCCAGGTAGTCGTTGTAGAGCGCGGCCTCGCGCATAATCTTGAGGTCCTCGTCTAGGATCTCGATGGTGCCGCCCGAGACGGCAGCCAGGCGGTTGGCGCACTCGAGGGTGTCGGGCGCGTAGTCGCCGCGGAAGGTGGCGTCGAGCAAAAACTGGTTTTGCAGCACGTGCTCGTTGTTGGCGGCTTTGATGTCGGCGGGGTCGTTCTCGTTGAGCGGGTACTTGAACTCCAACGACTGAATGACGCCGATTTTGCCCTTAAAGCCGCCGTTGTGGAAGGCCAGCACTGCCTTGGCGTGGGCGAGCATCATGTTGTGCTCGCACTGGAAGGCCTCGGCAAGATGCGCCTTGACGCCACCGGGGAAGGTGCCCTCGATGTAGGTGTTGGAGGCGTCGGCCCAGATCTCGTTAAAGGTGAACCAGTAGGTCACCTGGTCGGCGTACTCCTTAAAGCAGAAGGTGGCAAAGTCCACAAAGGCATCGATGGTCTCGCGGTTGAGGAAGTCGCCCTTCTCAAAGAGGGGAAGCGGCGTATCGAAGTGATGCAGCGTGACAAACGGCTCAACGTGGTGCTTGTGGCACTCGGCGAAGAGATCGTGGTAGAACTGGACGCCCTCGGGGTTGATCTCGCCGGTGCCGTTGGGGAAGATGCGGCTCCAGGCGATGGAGAGGCGAATGCCGTTGATGCCAAACTCCTCGCACAGCTCCAAATCGACGGGGTACTGGTTGTAGAAGTCCGAAGCGGGATCGGGGGAGAAGCGCCCCTGGGCCTCCAGGAAGTCGTCCCAGGCGACCTTGCCCTTACCGTGGGTACGGGTCTCGCCCTCTACCTGGTAGGCAGCAGTGGCGCCGCCAAAGACAAAGTCCTCGGGAAACTGCGCGGGCGGGTTGGTGACGCTAGCAGGGTTAACGGACATGATGAAATATCCAATCGTCTAAATCGAAGGGCCAGCCGGTCTTGGATGGTCGGCTGGCCCTGGGCGTTACTTACTTCGAAAGTTGTTCGGAGACGAAGGCGAGAGACTTATCGCCGTTCTGGGAGAGCTCGATGTATTGCTTGCCGCGGCAGGCGACGCACTTGTTGCCCACGCGTTCGCAGTCTTTCTGCAGGTCGGCCAGGTAGCTGGCAGCCTGCGGGGCCAGGACGACCAGATCAAAGTCGGGGAGCATGTCGACGTGGTTGCCATAGGCCTCGGCAGCGGTCTCAAGATTGATGCCGCGCTCCTTGGCGGCCTTGGCCAGCGCGTTAGCGAGCAGGCCCGAGGTACCGCCACCCTGGCAGAGCACGAGCACGCGCTTGCCGTTGAGGTCGCTGGTGGTCGTTGCCCCGGCAGCGGGTGCTGCGGTAGCGGCGGGGGCGTCGGCCTTCACGGCATCGGCAGCA
>URWC01000037.1 GCA_900551555.1 uncultured Collinsella sp.
AGCGTTGTCGACTTGCCGGCGCCGTTGGGGCCGAGCAGCCCGTACACCTCGCCCTCGCGGATATGAAGGCTCACGTCGGCCACGGCGTCCTGCGCCTGGTCGCCGCGGCCGAAGCGCTTGGTGAGCCCGCGCGTCTCGAGCATGTAATCCATGGGCTTATCCTTTCTCTTCCGGGCGCGCGGGCCGAGTCGCCGTGCCCGCGCGCCTTACCTTTCGGGTTCAACATCCATGGTGGGGCGCGTTTCTAACGAAGCCGTAACGGCCGTTGGGCTCTTTTGGTGCCAGCCCTTCTCGACCCGTACGCATTTGCTTAAAGCAACAACTTTCCCGATCGATGTAATCACCGAATCAAAACGTGTACACCAGCCACCAAAGATGCCGAAAAATGTCGCTTTTGGAGGCTGATGTACACAAATGCAGAATCCAGCGCAGCCCAGAGGCGCCCTCCACATGTCTGGACTCTCTATGGCTGCGCTGGATAGACATCGCCGGAACGGGTATAGTATCGAAAGTTTTGTCGTTAACCAGCGGGGGAGTCCTGTGGGCATCAAAAAGAAGATCAAAAAGGAGCTTATCGGCACTTCCGATTACCCGTCGAATAAGATCTTTACGATCTCCAATTTCATTACCTTTACGCGCCTGATCCTCACCCTGGTATTTCTGTACCTGTTTGTGACGGATAACAACCGCATCATCGCCATCGTTATCTACGCCGTTGCCGCCTCCACCGACTGGATGGACGGTCAGATCGCCCGCATGACTAAGACGGTCTCGTGGCTCGGCAAGGTCATGGATCCCATTTGCGACCGTGCGCTGCTGTTCACCGGCGTGCTGGGACTGGTGGTTCGCGGAGAGCTGCCAATCTGGGTCTGCGTGCTCATTATTGGCCGCGACATCTATCTGGGCATCGGCACGCTTATCGTGCGTCATTATCATCGTCGCCCCATCGATGTCGTCTTCCCCGGAAAGATTGCCACAGCGCTGCTCATGACCGGATTCTCGCTCATGCTGCTCGGTTTCCCCGTTATTGACGGCCTGCATCTTTTACCTTCAACCCTTACGGCCTTCCCGGGCCTCAACGGAAGCTCGGTGCCCCTCGGCATCTTCTTTGTGTACGGCGGCGTGATCTTCTCCATGCTCACGGCTGTCATCTACTCCATTAAGGGCGGAGTGGCCATTAAACAGGCTCTCGCGCATCCCGAGGACGAGGACATCGACTTTCTGAACCCTGAAATCGAAGACTGATTCGTTGGGGTATGATTACGTACGGTTCATTATTTGCGGCACGTCCGCGATAAGTTAGGGGTTGTCATGGACAACATGGTTAACAATATGCCTCAGAATGATAAGACTGCTGACGCTACCTGCGTATTCCGCGTGCCTTCAAGCGACGTCACCGTTCCCGACCTCATGGCCAACGTGCGCATCACCGCCCCCGTCCTGTCCATCGTCAAGGGTCCGCAGACTGGTGCCGCCTTTGAGCTCGAGGACGACGTGACCACCATCGGCCGCGATCCCGCGAACGGCATCTTCCTTAATGACATGACCGTTTCGCGCAGCCACGCGCGCATTATTCGCGAGGGCCTCGGCGCTCGCATCGAGGACCTGGGCTCGCTCAATGGTACCTGGGTCGACGGTGCCATTGTCAATGCAGCCCCGCTGCACGACGGTTCTTCCGTTCAGATCGGTACGTTTACGCTCATCTACCACGAGAGCACGCCGGAGCGCATCGAAACCGGTGAGTAGGGCATGGCCGAACGCAACTATCTGAGTATCGGCCAAGTCGTCAACCTACTTCGAGGCGCATACCCCGATCTTTCGAACTCAAAAATTAGATTTCTAGAGGATGAGGGGCTCATTACCCCTCATCGTACGCCTAAGGGATACCGTCAGTACTCTAAGGAGGACGTTGATCGTCTGGAGGTCATCCTGCACTTGCAGAAGACCCGCTACATGCCGCTCAACGTGATTAAGCAGCGCTTGGAAAACGCCACGGACCTGTCAACGCTCGCCTACGAGGTGGGCTTGCTATCCGATGTTCCGCTCAAGACGGAGCCCAAGGAGACTAAGCAAAAGCTGCATCCCATCGAGACCATTCCCGATATGTTGGGCGTCGAAATTTCGTTTATCCGCTCGCTCGCCGAGAACGACCTCATTCGCATCATCAAGAGTCCGCAGAATCGCGAGCTTGTCGATGGTCGCGATTTTCCGATCATCCGCTACTGCTCCGAGCTGTCGCGCTTCCATATCGAGCCGCGCAACCTGCGTCAGTACGTGTCTTCCGCCAACCGCGAGTCCTCGATGTTTGAGCAGGTGCTTGTGAGCATGCTCGGCATGGATACCTCCGATGACGAGCGCGACGCCAAGCTCGAGCGTGCGTTTAAGAAGCTTCACGACCTGACGGAGGGCGTGCACACCGCGCTGCTCAAGAACCGCGTTTTTGAGTCGCTCAACGCCGTGGTCGAGGACGCCGACATCGATGCACTCGATGAGGAAATCACTCGTTCCGAGTCCACCAAGGCCAAAAACGAAGAGACAGCCGCGCCGGCTTCGCACGAGGATTCTCTCGTAAAGCCGCTCAAGGTCGTCGCCCCTTCGCAATCCGGCACCGTCACCGCGGGCAAGTAACAGCTGCCGCTTATCCGGCAACCCATTGAAAGGTCATGCAATGTACGACTTCGAATCTCAAATCGTCGACATCCTCGACTATCCCGAGCCCGGAGTCATCTTTAAAGACATCACGCCGCTCTTCGGCAATCCCGAGGCGCTCAAAGCCATGACCGATGCCCTCGCCGAGCACTTTGCCGGCATGGGAATCACCAAGGTCGTGGGCCCAGAGGCTCGAGGCTTTATGGTTGGCGTACCGGTGGCTGTAGCCCTTGGCGCCGGCTTTGTTCCCGCACGTAAACCGGGTAAGCTGCCGCGCGAGACCGTAAGCCAGAGCTACGAGCTCGAGTACGGAACGGATTCCATTGAGATCCATGCCGACGCTATCAGCTCTAAAGATACCGTGTTGATTCTGGACGACTTGGTCGCGACGGGCGGAACCGTCGAGGCAACAGGTAAACTGGTGCGAGATATGGGCGCAAAGCTTATCGGTTACGGTTGTATCCTTGAGCTTGCGTTTCTCAACCCGCGCGAGAAGCTCACGCCGTCTGATGACGATGTGGAGCTCTTTAGCTTGGTGACGGTGGACTAGCCGTTACCCTTAGTTACTGGAAAGGAAGCTACATGCGCACAGCAAACACGCATAAAAACATGGCACGCTGCGTTGCTACGGCAACCCTCGCTTGTGTTTTGGGCTTGGGCCTCGCGGCTCCTGCCTACGCCGATACCGCATCCGACCTTGCCGCTGCTCGTACGAAGCTCGAGCAGATCGGTACCCAAACCCAGCAGATTTACGATGAGCTCGCCACGCAGACGCAGGCGCTCGATCAGACTGCCGGCGAGATCACGCAAAAGCAGCAGGAGATCGCCGATGGTCAGGCCAAGCTCTCGACCTATGTCGCCGGCGAGTACAAAACCGGCGGTCAGAGCCTGCTTCAGGTTCTGACGGGCGTCGATGACCTGAGCGATATGCTCAACCGTCTGTTCTACTACGGCAAAGTTTCCGATAAGCAGGCTCAGACCATTCAAGAGGTCAAGGAGCTTAAGCAGCAGCTCACCGATAAGCAGGCCGAGCAGGAAAAGAACGTCGCCGCTACGCAGAAAAAGGTCGACGAGCTTAACGCCCAGCAGGCTGAAGCCCAGAACGTCGTAAACTCCCTGGATTCGCAGCTGCAGGCCGAGCTTGCCGCAGAGGCCGAGGCCAACGCCGCGCTGCAGGCCGGCATCAACGCCAGCACCGCCGAGAAGGCCACGGTGAGCAACGAGACTGCCGGTACGACCGAGAACACCAACAACGATGGCCAGACCAGCAATAACAACAACCAGGGCGGCAACACTCCGGCGCCCACGCCGACACCTGCTCCGACGCCGCAGCCCTCCACGCCTGCTCCGGCTCCGACGCCTTCTGCTCCGAGCCAGTCCGTCGATGGCGGTTCTGTTGTCTCGCGGGCATACAGCAAGCTTGGTTGCGCCTATTCCTGGGGCGGAATTGGCCCGAACAGTTTCGACTGCTCTGGTTTTGTTAGCTATTGCCTCACTGGTCGCTATTGCCGCCTGGGCACCACGGGCACCTTTATGGGCTGGACGCGTGTGTCCGATCCGCAGCCCGGTGACGTTGTGGTCAACTCGTACCACACCGGCATTTACATCGGTGGTGGTCAGATGATTCATGCTTCCGACTACAACACGGGTGTTATCATCAGCTCCGTTGCCGCCGGCATGAACAATAACTATATCTTCGTGCGTTACTAAGTCATCTTACACAGCGTGTGAATGTGGACCTCGTGGCTTTAAGTCGCGAGGTCCATTCGTTTTTCTCTAATATTGTGCGGCTATCTAGTATTCAAAACTAGATAGCCGCACATTCAATTTGCAAGATGGCTATAATTGTTGAGGAACAATTAGAAAGGACCCTCTATGAGCTGGGCACTTATCTCCGATTCAAGCTGTAACCTCCGCGATTGGCAACCGACTGCGCCCCATACCACCTTTGCATTTGCGCCCCTCAAAATTCGAGTGGGGGAGCGTGAATTCGTCGATGACCTTTCACTCGATGTTCATGAACTCAACTGCGCTGTTCAGGCGGAGACGAACGCTTCTTCGAGCGCTTGTCCCAGCGTAGGGGAGTGGGCCGAGCTCTTCAAATTGGCAGACAAGACCATCTGCATGCCGATCTCTGAGGGCGTGTCGGGTAGCTACAACGCAGCAGCCACGGCTCGCGATATGGTTCTTGCCGAGGAGCCCGACCGGCAGATTCATCTAGTCAATTCGCGCGCAGCTGGCGGCAAAATGGACCTCATTTTCTTGCTGTTCGACCGCTATCTTGCAAGCAATCCGGATGTCTCATTCGAGGACGCTTGCGCATACTTCGATAGCCTTGAGCAGAACAGCAAAATCCTCTTCAGCTTGTGCAATTACGAAAACCTGGCCAAAGCCGGACGTATCCCTAAGGCAGCCGGCGTCATTGCCAACAAGCTCAATATCCGCATTTTGGGCACGGCGAGCGAGGCCGGTAAAATCGAACTCGTCGGGCACACGCGTGGCGAAAAGAAGATGCTCAACAAGATCATCGACACCATGGAAGCCGAGGGTTTTACGGGCGGCGAGGTCATCATCGATCACGTTGAGAACGAAGCTGGAGCCCGGGCGCTTACTGACCGCATAGTCGAGCATTGGCCCGGCTCCAAGACCATCATCATGCCCTGCAACGGCCTGGATTCCTATTACGCCGAGATGCACGGCCTAATCATCGGCTACGGCATGGGCGTAGCTTCGGGCAAATAAAGTCCAACCAAGCAAAAATACGGGCGGGATAAAGCGACAGATGCCTCTTTATCCCGCCCGTTTTATACGTCGACTAGCTATTAAACCCGTTGAACTTGAGATAGCTCATCAGGTACGCCTTCGAAACGAAGGACGATACCGCGCTGCGCACAAGCAGCGACTCACGCGTTACCTGATGCGCCGTATCGGGAACCGGCGTCTGCTCGACGGAAAACGCCGAACGAATCGATGCCTCGAGCTGATCGACCACATAATCGAAGGCCGTCGGGGCATCGTAGCTCAAACGCTGAATGTTAAAGAGTGCCTGCACAGCAGCAATAGGTAGCACCTGTTTAAAGATGCAGATAGCGATCAGGCGGGCAATCTGCTCGCGGCCATATTGCTTTTTGACCGGAGCAGGCACTAGGCCGACCTTTACGTAGTTATTGATCATCGATGGCGTAATGATGGGCTGCTCAACGCAAATGGACAGCGGCTCCATCCACAGCGCAACATACTCAATGACCTGGTCGCGGTAGAGCGTCACATTTGGCAACTGGTCATAGCGCGGCAGACTCAACGTATTGAGTTTGCGCACGATATCGGACTGAATAAATGCATCGGGCAGCACAGTGGGCTGAATATCCTCAGGCTTAATGCTGACCGACGAATCAGACATCGGAATAACGTGTTTAACGTGATTCATAAAGGTCCTCCGTTCATTTTTTATATTGTATTCTACGTAATCTAGTTTTGCATACCACATAGCCGGCAAGAAAATTGGCGGGACGGAGCACTGATACATCGTCCCGCCACTTAGTAAATTGATAACAACATTACATAAGATATATTATCGTACTTATCCGCGGAGAAACGCGTATGCGCTCGTTGCTGCTATGGATCCGTCAGAAACGGCGGTCACAACCTGACGTAAGCGCTTGGAACGGATGTCGCCAGCAGCAAATAGACCTGGCGTGCGGGTCGCCATAGATTCATCAGTTAGAATGCCGCCATCAGGCGCCAAATCGACGAGATGCTCAACAAGCTCGGTATGGGGTTGCGTGCCGGCAAAGACAAAAATGCCAAACGAGCCAGGCTCAAATGACTCGGAATGAATTTCCCCGGATGCATTGTCCTTAAAGGCGATCGTCGTTGGCATGGCTTCGCCCGAGAGCTCCACAATACTAGTTTGGTACCTAACTGTAATATTGTCCTTTTCGAGCACCTTCCGAACAACACCATCAGGCGCACGGAACTGGTCGCGGCGCAGCACGATGGTCACACTGCTGGCGATTTCTGACAAGAACAGGGCTTCCTCGCAGGCGGCATTGCCGCCACCGATGACAAAGACCTGTTTACCGCGAAAGAACATGCCATCGCACGTCGCGCAATACGAAACACCGCGACCGTGATACGTATCCTCGCCAACAAAACCAGCAGATCGCGGCGTAGCACCCATGCAAGCGATAACACTCGAGGCCAGCGTATCGCCCATATCATGATGCACCGTAAACAGCGCTGTATCGGCATCGTAATCGATACCCGTAACCATGCTCCATGCAACCTGTGCTCCCAGGCCCTCTGCATGTTGCTGAAAACGCTCGCCGAGTTCGGCGCCACTCAAGAGCGGAATGCCCGGATAGTTCTCGACCTCATTGGTTGTGGCGATCTGCCCTCCCGACATACCCTGTTCAATCACGGTCGTCGTTAGGTTGGAGCGCGCAGCGTAAATGGCGGCAGCATAGCCCGCGGGGCCGCCACCGATAATAGCAACATCGATCGGCTGATGGGTAGTCATGAAGAGACCTCCTGTCGAAAGATTGGCGTTCTTTGCGCTCATACCCAAATTTAGGCAAACGTGACACTCATGCACTACAATGATTCTTTGCGAAACAAAGATTAAGGGGAGTTATCGATGGATCAAACGCAGACGAGCGACGACGCTCCCCTGCTCACGCACAGCACTCCCCAATCGGAGCAAACCACGCTCTTGGCTCAGCAAAAACCTCTCGTGACCATCGTGCACGCCTCGGTCGGCTCGGGTCACAAGGCCGCTGCAAATGCGATTGCGCAGGCATTCGACCTCATCCGCGGCACCAGCGGCATCCCCGAGGATGTTGAGATTGAAGTGCTCGATATCCTTGATTTTGGACGTATTAAATTCGACGGCAACAAAACGGCTGCCTCGTTTACCGGCGCCACGCGTCCCATATATGACCTAACCTGGCGATACACGTTTACGGGACATCTGCTCTGGGGCGGAGGCACGGCATGGTCACGTATTATGTTCCCTGCCTTCAACGATTATGTCCGCACCCGCAGGCCCATGGCCGTGGTTGCAACACACATTACGGCAGCCAATGTTGCTGTGGGCGCCCGCGTCATCACGGGTATCGATTACCCGGTCATCTGCGTACCAACAGACTATGAAGTCGAAGGCTTTTGGCCCCACAAGGACACCGACCTGTTCTGCGTAGCCAACGAATTTATGGCCGAGACACTTCGCCCCCGTAAAGTTCCCGAGACCAAAATCCGCATCACAGGCATCCCCATTCGCGCCGGGTTTGATACGGACTACAATCGCGAGGAAGAACTCGAGAAGTTCAATCTCCCCGCTGACAAGACCGTTGTGTTGGTGATGGCCGGTGCCAGTTTGCCTCAACCGTACGTTCGCTTTCGCGCGGAGATGGACCGCACACTCCCCTTCCTGCGCAGCTTTGAGGACATGCATTTTGTCTTTTTGCCGGGCAAGGATAAGGAATACGCCACCCAAGACGCTCTTCGACGCCATGAAGCTCGAAAACGTCACGGTTCTGGACTACGTGGACGACATGGCGGCCCTCATGCACGGCTGCGACCTGGCAATCCTCAAATCAGGCGGACTCACGGTCACCGAGTGCCTGTGCGCTCATCTGCCGATGATCCTGCTGGGCAAATCATACGGTCAGGAAAAGGCCAACACCACAATGCTCGCCGGCATGGGCGCCAGCATGCATGTCACCACCGCACGAGAACTCATCGTGACGCTTCGTCACCTGCACGACCACCCTGAGTCGCTCAAAGCCCTACTCATCAACGGCGAAGTACTACGCCGTCCACGCGCAGCGGAGGACATCGCCATCGCAACCATGGAGCTCGTAGGCAAACCCCAAAAGCGCAAACGAGCCTTCTGCCGCTTCTACTGGGGCGATAAACCCGCGCATATTCGCTAGGGTCTTAATGTCCGCTAGCCTGCGGGAGGCCCTATATATCATCCCGTGCTCAAACATTCTCGCTTCGCTGCGAAACTGCGCGCGGAAGTTACACCCCGGCCCGCCTGGGAGACCTCCTGCGCGCAATCAACCCGTCATTAAAACAGAATAAAAGTTGGTGAGGCCCTGGCCGTTTGGCCAGGGCCTCGTTTTGTAAGGATGAACTAGTTGAGGAGTTGGGCCATGGCGTTGACGAATTTTTGTACTTGGAGGGTTGGCTCGAGCGGGTAGTGCAGAAAGACCGGCACCTCGCGGCCGCACAGGAACGGTACGCCCACAAAGGCCGGGTGCACCCCCGACCACGCTCCGCAGGTGAGCACCGCGTCGCCCTTTTCCTCCGCCTCGTTAAAGAGCGCGAAGTCGAAGCTGTCTACGTCGATCACGTCCACACCGCCGTCGGCCAAAAGGTCGATGCGCAGGCTGTCCATGGCATCGTTGCCGTGGCGGAGCACGCGCAGGCGCATGCCCTCCAAGTCGGCAACCGTGATGCGCGTCTTGCGCGCCAGCGGGCTCGTGCGCGGCAGGTCGATATAAAACGGCACGTTGACAATGCGGAGCTTTTGGCAGGCATCACCCCAGCGTGGGGTAGAAAAACTCGACTGCACCACATCGACCTCGCGGCCCAAACCGCGCATGACGGTCTCGCGCTCGTCGTAGAGGTCGCTTACCGGCACGATCTCAAATCGCAGCGACGGCTCCAGATCGTGGATGCCCGTCCACATCGATAGCGTTTGGCGCCCCGGACACATCATCGACACGCCCAGACGCACGGCCCCGCCATCGCCCGCCGCGCGTCGGGCACGGCGCAGCGCGTCCTCGGACTGCCGCATAATCGAGCGCGCATCGTCCACCAGCAGAGCACCCGCCGGCGTCACCTTGACGCCCGAGTGCGAGCGCTCGAACAACGTGATGCCAAACTCGGCCTCGAAGCCCGACACCTGCTTGACGAGCGCCGGCGTCGACACGCGCAGCTTTGCCGCGGCGCGCGAGAAGCTTCCCAGCTCCGCGGCGGCCGAAATAGCCTCAAGTCGTCGATCGTACACGTCATCTCTCCGTTTTCGCACGTACGGCCACACGGTGCCGCAGGGGGTCGTTTTCGCAGGTCACATGCTCAATCGAATACAAATCGCATCAAGCGGTGTAAACCTACGGTTAACGCCATTCTAACAAATATGCAATTCACCTGCGCAAACGCAAAGCATACGATAACCAGCGAAAACCACGTGGGTCGGTTAATGGGAGCGACCCACCGGGAGGCACAAGAAGGGAAGTTCCTATGAGCAATTGGCTTAAGCTCGAGGGCGATGTCTGCGCCGTGACTGGCGCGCTCGGCGGTATGGGCGCCGAGATCTGCCGCGAGTTCGCCCGCAATGGCGCCAACGTCGTCATGCTCGACCTGGACGAGGAAAAGGTCAAGGCCGCAGCCGCCGACCTCGCCGCCGAGTTTGGCATCCACGCCGAGGGCTACAAGATGAACGCCACCGACGAGGCCGAGGTTCAGGCCGCCGTCGATGCCACCATCGCCGACTTCGGCCGCGTCGACGTTCTCGTCAACACCGCCGGCATCCTGCGCTTCGCAGCCATGGAAGACCTGCCGTTGAGCGACTGGGAGCAGGTGCTCAACGTCAACCTCACCGGTTACTTCATCACCTCGCAGCGCTTTGGTCGCGAGATGATCAAGGCCGGCCAGGGTCGCCTGGTGCACATCTCGACCGTCGCCAGCCACTCCCCCGAGACGTTCTCGGGCGTGTACAGCTCCACCAAGGCCGGCGTGAACATGATGTCCAAGATGCTCGCCGCCGAGTGGGGCCCCTACGGCGTCCGCTCCAACTGCGTCGAACCCTGCTTCGTTAAGACCCCGATGTCGGCCAACTTCTACGCCGACCCCGAGGTCGAAAAGAGCCGCAGCCGTCTGATCGCCACGCGCCGCATCGGCGAGGTCAGCGATATCGCCAACGCCGTCATGTTCCTGGCGTCCACGCGCTCGGACTTCACCACCGGCGACGCCATCAAGGTCGACGGCGGCTTCTCCAACATGATGGGCGACCTCACCGCCAAGCCCGGCGGCCGTCGCGCCTATGCCGACAACTACCTTAAGAACAAGGGTGTCGAGCTCTGGTCCGATGAGTCCGGCGTCGCCAAGCCGACTGACCAGTAAACCAACCTAACAGGGAGGCCCGCGAATACGCCTACTCCTCCCCCGTATCGATTAGAAAGAGTCCAATGGCTTCCACCAACTCCAACAAGGGTCGCGCCGTCGTGCTTTCCGCCGCGTGCGTCACCATGTTCTTCATCAGCTCCATCGCGCTGTATTCCGTCGTGAGCAAGAACCTGCTCGCCGTCTACCCCGAGTGGTCCAGCGCTCTTACCTGGGCCTTCCCGGTCTTTCAGACCATCATGGCCGCGACGGGCATCTTCGCCGGCCGCATCTCCGATAAGATCGGCCCGCGCAACGTCGTGATCGCCGCCGCCGTGTGCTACGGCCTGGGCTGGTTCATGTCCGGCACCGTCACCGAGCCGTGGCAGTTCTACCTGTGGTTCTCGCTCGTCGCCGCCATCGGCAACGGCCTGGGCTACAACCCGGCGCTCACCACCGGCCAAAAGTGGTTCATCGACAAGAAGGGTCTCGCCTCCGGCATCACCCTCGCCGCTTCGACCGCCGGCCCCGCTGTACTGTCCCCAGTGCTCGCCTCGCTGCTCATCCCGAGCCTGGGCATCTTTGGCGCCCTCAAGGCACTCGGCGTCATCTTCTTTGTGACGATCGCCGCCTCCGCCCTGTTCCTGAAGGCCCCTGAGGCCGGTTGGCTGCCCGAGGGCTTCGAGGCCCCCAAGGGCGGCGCGCATGCCGGCACCTTCGGCGACCTCACCCCGGGCGAGATGGTCAAGACCCCGCGCTTCTGGGTCCTCATCGTCACCTTCGCCTTTGCCGCCACCGCGGGCACCCTGCTCGTGGGCAAGGTTGCCTCCATCGCCGCCGTCCAGCTCTTCGCCGACCCCACGAGCGCCGCGGCCGTCGCCCTCGGCGGTGTGGTGGTCTCCGTCAACACCTGCGCCAACTTGGTTGGCCGCCTGTCCTTTGGCCAGATCATCGACAAGCTCGGTGCCTACAAGTCGCTGCTCATCAGCCTTGTCGTCACCATCGTCGCGCTCGTCATCATGTCGATGAGCTTTACGCAGAGCATGTTCTTCGTGGCGCTCGCCCTACTCGGCTTTAGCTTTGGCGCCCTGCTCGTCATCTACCCGCCGCTCACCGGTGGCGCCTTCGGCACCAGCAACATCGGCGTCAACTACGGCATCATGTTCCTGGGCTACGCCGCTTCCACCTGGATCAGCCAGCCCATCACCGCCGTGCTGTATCACGCCGAGGCCGGCAGCGCCGCCTACCAGCAGTCCTTCTACGGCGCCATCGTGATCGCCGCCATCGCCGTCGTGCTCACCGTCTACATGATGGTCTCCGACAGCAAGAAGAGGTCCGCCTAGTTTTACCGATGCGACAAAGGGACAGCCCCTTTGTCGCATTCCACCGGTCACCAGTATTAAGGAGTCGAAATGTCTGAGCTCAACCCCGTCCGCATTGCCGTTATCGGCGCCGGCGCCATGGGACGCAACCACATCCGCTTTGTCACCGAGGAGCCCGAGGCCGAGCTCGTCGCCATCGCCGACGCCTTTGAGGGCGCCCGCGCCACGGCAGAGGCCGCCGGCGTGCCGTTTTATACCGATCCCGCCCAGATGATGGACGAGGTCAAGCCCGAGGCCGTCATCATCGCCACCCCCAACGACCTGCACCTGGGCGTTGCTCGCGAGGCTGTGAAGCGCAACATCGTGCCGCTAGTCGAAAAGCCGATCTCCAACGACCTCGAGGATGCCCAGGCCTTCGCCGCCGAGGCCGAGACCGCCGGCGTGCCCGTGCTCGTGGGTCAGCACCGTCGCCACAACCCCTTCGTCAACAAGGCCAAGGAGATCATCGAGTCCGGCGAGCTGGGCAAGCTCACCGTGTCGAGCTTCCACTACATGATCTATAAGAACGACGAGTATTTCGATGTCGAGTGGCGCCGCAAGAAGGGTGCCGGCCCGATCCTGGTCAACCTGGTGCACGACGTCGACCTGCTCCGCTACCTGCTGGGCGAGCCCGTTGCCGTCCAGGGTATGCAGTCCAGCGCCGCCCGCGGTTTTGAGACCGAGGACTCCGCCGTGGTCAACGTCCGTTTTGCCGATGGCGCGCTCGCAAGCATGACCATCTCCGACGCCACCGCCAGCCCCTGGAACTGGGAGGCAACCGCTCGCGAGGATCCGCAGTACCGTCCCTTCGACGCCGACGCCTACTTTATCGGCGGCACTAAGGGCGCCCTGTCGCTGCCCCGCCTGCACCAGTTCTCCTACGACGGCGCCTCTAACTGGCACAAGCCGCTGCAGATGGAGATTCCGGCCGTCGACCCGGCACTGCCGCACAAGATGCAGCTCAAGCACTTTGTGAAGGTTGTCCGCCGCGAGGTCGAGCCCGTCGTGACCCCCGCCGATAACGTCAAGACGCTCACGCTTCTCAACGCCATCAAGGAGGCCGCCGAGACCGGCCAGCTCGTCGAGCTGTAATACTTTAGGGCGGGTCGCGGCAAACTCCTATGCCGAACCCCTCGGCCCGCCACCAACAAGCCCCTCTTCTTCGCCCCGCGAGCAGCCTCCTGCCCGCGGGGCATTTTGCTACCTTGCCGACGATTTTTCTGGGGCGGGGGCCATTTTGCGCCTCAGTCTGATTCGTTCGCCACGAAATGGGCCTATCTACTACGTTTAACCGATCGCCCTTAACCATGCCAAATTTCGCGAAATAAAAACCGACGCTCCTATAAGTTGTCAAGAGGCAGTTTGCGGGAGCGCTCTCTCCA
>URWC01000038.1 GCA_900551555.1 uncultured Collinsella sp.
GGCGTGCAGCCGTTGCACGCCGCCGCTCAGGCCACGCGATGTCAAAAGACTGACACTTGTGTATGCCTTTTGACAGTCCGAAAGCGCTAGCGAAGTTCATTGATGCCGCGGCTAGATGCGCAGCAGTAAAGAGATGCTGAATACAAATCGCACCCATCTCCAATGGATCCAACACGTCAAAATAAGCACAGATACCCGAGCGCTTATGCTACATGGAAGCACAGAGAGGCCCGCGTTCCGAACCACCACAGCTCGGAACGCGGGCCCCAGCAACTAATTCTTTTCGGATAATCCCAATCCAGTAATCTCCTGATAGCGCCGCTTCAACGTATACGCATCGGGAAGCCTAGAGATCCTCTGATGAATCAACTCATTAAAATCCGCCAGATTTCCGATTACGACATCGATGCCGCCAGCAGCGTTGAGCAAATCGACGTACGTCATAAAGCGAAACTCGAACGGAATGCCCTCGATTTCCTTTGTGCATCCATCATGAAAGTCAATCAGTCTCGAAACGTCATGGGCAACGTACGTGACTCTAACGGTCATGTCGTAGGGTTCGTTGCGCAACTTCGCCTCGTGCTCGTGGTAGCGCACAGTTTCATGCAGGGAGTTAATGTGCGCCTGAATGTACTCATCCCGCAGACCGCCACCGTGTGCCTCATAGGCCTCGATATGTGCACGATTTGAAAGGTCCAAGTATTCAACATCGCCATATTTGCGCCCCGAAGCGTTCGTCTCGTTCACGGAAGAGCCGAGACCCCTTGCGAACCAGCCCTCTTCCGGATGAATGCAGCGGGTAAGGAAATCTACCAGCCTCTGATCGAGAACGCCCTTGGTTAAACTGTTTGAGATCCCCACGCGCTTGACAAAAGCCTTGATGGAATCGACGCCGATCGGCTCCAAAGGCGTCTTCGTTTGACGAGAATCGGCAATGAGAATCAAATAACAACGAATAATGTGAGCAACGCGTCTTCTCGTCATGTAGGGCAACTCTGCCAGAATGCTAAAGACATCGGCAAGCAGAATCGAGCCGTTCCCAGTCTGCCGGGAGAGTTTCGTTTCGGCCCATGCTTCGTCAAGTGAATAGACGGACTTGGCGTTGTTGAGGTATGGATTCTCCTGAGTGGGATGATACATGGAGTTCCAAAGCGCCTTTACATTGCTCGAACGGGGCGTGCATTCGTAAATCGCCCTGCCGGGGAATCTGTCAACCATCTCAAGCGTAAGCAACTCAAAGTAGAGCATAAACTGGTACGGCTCAAAAGGAATGAGGCCCAAGTCGATAACATCGTCGGCAAGCGTATCGCATCTCGAGAACGATCCGAGAAGGCCTCGGAAAGTTTCTCCAGCGACGTCAGGTTCGATATCACCAAACAGGGCGGCGACGTCTGAAACGTCAGTTTCATGTATTCCGGCTATCCTCTCAGAGCCGAAGGGCGGGTCAATACCGATAGAACTGATTACAGCATTGATGGCGTCGAAAGTTGCGGCAGGAACGTTAAGAATGCCTCTAATCCTATCGAGACCGAGGTGTTGCTCCACGACAAGGGTACGAATGAGCGGAGCACAGCCAATCAGAGCGATTGCATGACTCCTTGCCATGAACTGCTTCTCCTCGAGTTTTTCTTCGAGCTTGAAGTAGCCGTTCGCGAGCTCTTCCATTCCATGGTCGACGCCAACCGCGGCGCTAATGACGTCCTTCAATTCCTTTGAGGGACTATCGTGGTTCTCAAGCCAAAAGCTCCACATCTCGCCGAAGCGATCGGAGATCTCTTCGGCGGGAATCCTGGATTCCTCAGGGCCGTTCTCGTAATAGTCCGCAACCTGAATCGCGGCGCTTTCCATCGAGTTCGGATCTATAGGCAGGGACGCCGCCAGAAGCGCTTCGCATATTTCAGAAATGTTTGCACTGCTACTCATTTACACGCTCCCATAAAGGTTGAGGCTCATAAGCGATAAGGCCATCAAGATCGTCGCTTACCGCACTGAAGGTTAATCCGCAGGCACAAAGCACTTGAGAAAGCTCAGAGACAGTTATGCGCTTGGAGCCGCTTTCCAGTTTCGAAATCGACGCTTGCTGGCATCCCGTTGCCTCAGCGAGCGCCGCCTGTGACATCCCGGAGCGTCTCCGCCATTTAGCGATAAGTCTCCCGAGAGAAAGATTGAAGTCTTCCATAAACGCCCCCTTCCGGCAGCAACCCATGCTTGTATATGATATCATCTCATGAGCTCATTCCATATTGGAATGAGCTCTACTATTCAGGAGGATTGCTTTAATGAAGCGTTTCGTCAGCCTTTATTCGGGAGCGGGCGGTCTCGACCTCGGCTTCATCGCCGCCGGGTTCACCCCCGTATTTGCGAACGATATCAACCCGGACGCCATGAAAACCTACGCTGCCGCGATGGACGCGATCTCGAAGAAGACCGGCAAAACACTGAGCCACAGGATAGTCACGGGAGATATTAGGGAAGTTGAGGAACTGCCCGGAAGGGGTTCGGCGGAGCTAGTCATTGGAGGACCGCCCTGTCAGGGCTTCTCGGTCGCGGGGAAGATGGACCCGAACGACCCCCGCTCGCGTCACGTCTTCGACTTCCTCGGCATGGTCGAGAGGGTCCAGCCCCAAGCGTTCGTGATGGAGAACGTCAAGGCACTCGCCAAGAACAAACGCTGGGCTGGAACTATTGCCGACATCCGCAAGAAGGCGGAAGAGATTGGCTACAAAACCAACCTTGAGGTGCTGAACAGTGCCAATTACGGCGTCCCGCAGACCAGAGAGCGCATGTTCCTTGTCGGGATCAAGGACCCCTGCATCGAGTACAACTACCCGCAGCCGACAGTCAAGGAATGGGTGGGTGTGGCCGACGCCCTGCGCGGGCTGCCTCCTCTCGGCGAGCCGGGCAATGATCAGACTTGCAAGGCGAAGGTAACTACGGCAAAAAGCCCCGTGCTCCGCCCGTCGCCGTTTGCAGGCATGCTGTTCAACGGCCAAGGCCGCCCGATGGACATGGACAAGCCCGCGCCGACGCTTCCCGCCTCAATGGGCGGGAACAGAACGCCGATTGTCGATCAAGAGACGCTCGAAACCGGAGCGACCCAATGGGTCGAGAAATACCACGAAGAGCTTCAGAAAGGCGGGAAAGTAGCCGATAGCGTTCCTCCTCGCCTTCGCCGCATCTCGGTCCAGGAAGCCGCCACCATACAGACCTTCCCGAGGGATATGCCTTGGTATGGTTCGCAATGCTCCCGCTATCGGCAAATTGGAAACGCCGTTCCTCCCAAGATGGCCTTTGCGGTTGCGCAATCTGTCGCAGAAGCCCTTGGCATGGATATAGACGCAAACCCCTCTCTGCTTGACGAGCTAGGTTAGACAATAAGGGCCCGCAATGTGGCTACCGCCCCAAAACTTTGCCGAGGGTTTCATCCAAGCTCTCCCGCTCGAGGTCTGCAAGGTCCAGTCGATAACTCAAATCGCGAATGCGATCCGGAACGTCCTTGAGAAAGTTGTTAGTCCTGGCAGAATAGCATCGTATATCACGAACAAGATAAGCAGTTTTTAGCCCCTTTTCATCTGCCCTGAGAAGCTGCTACAGGTTTATGAAGCCGGTCGTTCAACAACATGTCCCGCAAAAGAGCATACGGCCTTTAATTTGCATCAGATTCTAAACGTCACGCATGAGAAATCAGCGAGGCCCCAAGTTAAAGCGAGAGCCGAACTCACTCACGGCACGCTACAGCCGTGAACCCTCCAAGCCAGCCAGCCGTTCAGATGTTCCAAATGATATACAGCTTGAAACCTGGCGACTTGAATCGAAGGTCATTCCTGGGACTATCGGTAGGCAGCCTATCTGCATGCGTTGATCTATCAAATTGGCCTTGATGCCAAGGTATATCCAACACTCGACCACCGTTCTCAGCACATCTCCTTACCTCCCCTCCAACTTCAGCTGCAGCAGCAGATCACTCAGCTCAGGGCACTTGCTGGAAAGGCGTGTTTGAACGCACTCGCCCATCCCCCATCGCTGGCGGATCTCCTGGGCGTGCGGACTCACGTGATAGTCCCCGTTCATCACTTGTTTGAGTAGTTTGGCGGTCACGCGGGCATCGGCTAGGGCACTGTGGGCGTGGCACGTCGACTCGTCGAACTCGATGTCAAACCACGTTGCCGCGTCACCCAAAGAGACGCACCCGTGGCTGCCCACGTCCATGATCGAGGTATAAAACGCCCGCAGGTCGGCCCAGTCCGTAGGAAAGCCAGCAAGGCTGACGTGCTTCGTCCACTAATCGTCCTCGAACCGCCACTAGTCCGTCCCGTCCCAGCAGGCCGCTCAACGGTGAGATAATGCCCACGACTATCAACGTAAGCAAGGAGCACGCTATGGCAGACAACGAGACCAAACCCTCGGCGGATGACGGCCGAGAGGAACTCGTGGCAAAACAACTCGCATCCACCAAAATCCACCTCGCGCTCACTCAGGAGCGGGCGGACGTCTCCGGCGCCATCAAGCTCCCGCTCGAACGAGTCCCCCAGCTCGGCATAGCGCTCGCCTCACTTCCCTCGACATTCCGCACCGTCACCAATACGGTGAGTGTGCCTATGCTGCTCCGGCCAACCGACAAGTTTGGCAATCCGCTTGACCCATCGATACTTCAATCGTTCAAGGACGGCAGCGGCCTCATGGGGTCCTACCGCGATGCGGCCAAGGGTTTCGGGCAGGCGCGCCTCCACGTAGTCGAGGGCGACATCGCCACAAGCGTCACGCAGGTGCCTTACGATCCAACGTCGTTGTTCATGGCAGCCGCAATCGCGCAGATAAACCAAAAGCTCGACTCCATCCAGGAGTCCGTCGACGAAATGTTCGAGTACATGCGTCAGCGCGACAAGGCCAACATGCGTGGCGATCTCAAGACGCTCGCAGATATCCTCAACGGTTACAGCTTCAACTGCGGCGACGCCACCTACATGGCCAACGCCCATATGAAGGTGCTCGACATCGAGCACGCGTCCACGCGTGACATGGAACTCTTCCGCTCGCAGGCGCAGGCGGACCTGAAAAAGAAAGGGTTCATCGAGGTGCGAGACGACGTGAAAAGGCGTCTCGACCAGGTTCTCGACTATCTCAAGGACTACCAGCTCGCCACCTATATCCACGCGTTCTCGCTGTTCCTCGAGCCCATGCTCACCCAGAACTTCGAGCCCGCAAAGCTCGCAGACACTGCCGCAAAAATCGAAGCGGACTCGCTTGCGTACCGCGAGCTCTACACCGAGTGTTACGACGCACTCGAGGCAAGCGCTGCCGACACTATCGACGTGGCACTTCTGGGCGGCATCGCGTCCGCTGGCAAGATGCTCGGTCGCGTCATCGCGGCGACGCCCATCGGCGAGTTCACGCCCATAGACGAGGCGCTTGAGGGTGCAGGAGAGGACATCGGCAGGTTCAACGACGAGCAATCCGAGAAACTCATCGAGAAGCTCCACCAGGCAAAGACGCCCGACGTCGCGCCGTTCAGGCAGAGCATAATGGAGATCGACACCCTCTACAACCGCCCCACGCAAATCGCCGTGGACGCCGAGAACGTCTACATCCTGCCTGCCGAGCAGCAGGAAGAGTAGCGATACACGACAGGCACGCGCCACGCAGACAGCTAACGCCCCCTATCTCCCCTCCGCCTTCAGCTTCAGCAGCAGATCGCTCAGCTCGGGGCACTTGCTGGAAAGGCGTGTCTGGGCTCGCTCGCCCATCCCCCACCGCTGGCGGACTTCCTGGGCACGCGGGCTCACGTGGTAGCCCCCGTCCATTACCTGCTTGAGCAACTTAGCGGTCACGCGCGCATCGGCTAGGGCGCTGTGGGCGTGACCCGTCGACTCGTCGAACTCGATGCCAAACCACGTTGCCGCGTCACTTAAAGAGACACACCCGTGGCTGCCCACGTCCATGATCGAGGTGTAAAACGCCTGCAGGTCGGCCCAGTCCGTAGGAAATGCGGAAAGGTCGATGTGCTTTGCCTGGCACTCGGTCAAAAGCTGTCGACGATCCGCCCCACTCCAACAAACCACCTGGGCGGAGTAGCGACCGATCCAATCGCTGAGCCTTTTGATCACCACATAGAGCGGATCGGCCATCGCGGTGTCCACAGCCGATATCCCCGTAAGCTCGCGGACGGGATACGCAACGCCTTCGGTAAATTCTGTCTGCACAAACTGCGAAAACTCACCCATAACGTTGCCGTGGTAATCGAGCTTGACGGCGCCGGCCTCAATAATCTCATTGCGCAGCCCACGGCGCTGGCGCTGCTTTGGCACCGGCGCAAACTCAAAGTCCAGCACAATCTGGCGCGCAAAGTTCGTCGTATCGATAGCCGAGATACACGGCGTCTTTTCAGCTGACACGGTTAGGGCCTTTCTCCGTTGCCTGCCGCTTGCTACATAGGCGGCTACATTGCCGTAAGGATAGGCGCCCGCGCGGACATGAAAGCTGGGCGCAATACCATGCGCCAGGCACACGTCATGCAGACGGCCCCAAGAGAGTTGCCCGCTCTATTCAAATGCATGAAAAAGATTTAGGCCCGGTGACTTGAATCAGCGGTCATCCCGGGCCCATCAGAGCTCGTAGAGCTCTTGGTTGCTTTGGTCTCGCTCTTCACGGCGCTTATCGAACTTTCCGAGGCACTCAAGCAGCATTCGAAGCATAACAAGTCGCTGCCATTAAGGCACTGACCTCTTGACCAAGCAACGGCGCTGCCCAGCTATCACCCTTGGACTGCCGTCAACTTTATTCTATCCGCGAGCATCTGGTTTACCAAATGTATTTTCGGTAAAGGAAGCACGGCACGCCCGCAAAACCACTACGCCCCAAGTGCCGCCATGGGAATCACCGCCACACCGTCGTCGCGTGTGTAGGCAATGCTCCCCTTTCCAACCACGACCGCCAAAAACGCCGGCGCGGCATTCTGGGCGGCAGGATTGGAGAGCACTTTCCTCTCCAGCGCCTTGAGATTTCTCGCTCCATCGTCTGCTTTCGCATCACTCAGCTTGACCTCGATGGCTCCCCAGCGCCCGTCGTGCTCAACGATCAGATCGACCTCAAGGCCCTTCTCATCTCGGAAATAATGGACACTGTTGTCGACACCGCCGTAGGTGGAAAGGAACACGCGCACGTCGCGCAGGACGAGATTCTCAAAGAGCATCCCCAGCGTTTGCATATCGCCAAGCAGCCGCTCAGGGGTAGCCCCCAGCAACGCCGCCGCAAGTGACGGGTCACAGAAGTAGCGCTTGGGGCGCACGCGAACGCGGGCCTTCGAGCGCATGGGCGGCTCCCATCCGCACAGGTCCTCGGTCAGCTTGAGCCTGTTGAAGAGGTCCAAGTACGCAGCGATGGTCCTCTCGTCGGGGCCCGCCTCACCGTACGAGGCGTCCTTTACGAGCGTCTTGTACGTGACAGCCTGGCTCTCGTTCATGGCAAGAGCTCGCAAAAGGCCGTGTGCAAGCTCGGGCGACATGCCCTCGTCCAGCACGTTGACGTCGAGCACCGAGTGCACGTACTGGCTTGCCGTCTCTCGCGCAAGATCTTCCGAAAGCCCAAGATTTGCAGGCCAACCGCCCCTGCAGCACCAGCGGGCGACGTCATCCACCGTGCTCTCGCGACGCTGAGGGGCAAAATCCTCGCCCTTAAAGAGGCTTGCCAGTGACACGAGCGGCTCGCCGTCGCCCGACTCACACAGGGCCATGGGGCGCATTGACAGACGGGCGATCCTACCCGTGCCGGAATGACGAACATGGCTGCGCTCCTCGCTTTTGAGCGCGGTCGAGCCCGTGAGCAAAAGTGTCCCCCGTTCGTTGCCGCTCGCGTCCACGAAACGCCGGGCGGCATCCCAAACCTCGGGCACCTCCTGCCATTCATCGACCAGGTGTGGCGCATCGCCGATGAGCGCCAGGCTTGGGTCGACCTCTGCCGCCGCACGCTGCGCAGGCTCATCGAGCCTGGAGACGCTCGCCGAGCGAGAGAGCGCCGTCCAGGTCTTGCCGCACCATTTGGGGCCGTTGATCTCCACACAGCCAAACGCCCGCATAAGGGTGTCGAGGCGCTCCTCTATGAGCCGGGGCCTATATCCCTTTTGGGTCAATCTCTTTGGTGCATCCATAGACGGCCGTCCCTCTCTATCACGCGATATGCGAAATTACGCCATTCTCAATGCTGATTTTACGCTACTTTCAATGTAGTTTTTACGCCATGACAGATGTAGTTTTTACGCCATTTTCATTGAAGGTTTTACGCTTGGCATCCTTAGCGCGACCCATTCCGAGCATCACATCAGAGCGTGCTTGGTTATCTCCGCTCGCACATCTCGGCAAACGAAATCAGCTTGACGTCTCCCCTACTCTCCGCGGCATCCCGACATCCCTGCGTAAAGCCGCTTTTTGAGAAAAGCGCATAGCTTTTTCGTTGCCGTCTAAAGAGCTCGCTTCGGTGCACGAGCTTTTGCAGCACGTCCTCGCCCACCGGTTCATTGCACCATTTGCACTCCGCAAACAGCGCAGCGCCCTCGCCATCGTCAACAATCAAGTCGATTTCTTCCTGCATATGCGTGCGATTATCCGTCCCCCACCAACGCCCGACGCTCGCTGGAACCACATCGAGCTGGTCCGCGCGCGCGAGTTCGTACACGTATTGTCTGCATATAAGCTCAAAGACCGTACCCATGTAATCCGATACGTGCGGCTCAATGCGCTTATACGCCATCTCGGCCATATCGTTTTGAATCAGCCCAATGTTCTGCGGCACAAACTTATACCAGAACCTAAACATCTGGTCGCTCAGCAGATACACGGCTCGCTTATTGCTCGTCTCGTTTAGGGGCAGCTCGCGCTCGACAATCCCAAGCGACGCCAGCTTATCCACATAGCTCTTTACGTTGCTCGCAGGGATTCCCGTAGAGCTCGCAATCTCCGAGATCTTCGAGCGCCCCTGAGCAATTGCTTGCACGATCGCATCATATTGCTCGGGATTGCGGCACTCTTGCAATAGCAGGTTACTCGGCTCCTCAAAGAGATAGCCCGTAGGAGTAAGAAAAAGACGTTTGATGTTGTCCTTGAGCGGCGCGGCAGGATCGACTTTCTCGATATATGCAGGAATGCCGCCCGTCATGCCATAGCAAACCGCAGCGTCTTCGCGACTCATGCCCTGCCACAGGCCGAGGGTCGTCGTAAAATCGAGCGGCATGATCTTAAACTGGGCCGTACGCCTACCGTATAGCGGACTCTCGTAGCCCAGCACCTGCTCTTCCATAAACGAAAGCGACGACCCGCACAGGATAAGCATGAGCTTGGTCTCTTTGTACAGGTGATCGATCTTGTCTTGCAGCAACGAGCTGATTTCGGGATTCGATTGGGCGAGATAGGGATACTCGTCAATCACGACAACCAAACGTTCCGTGCGAGCCATGGTGGCCAATGCATCGAACGCTTCGTCAAAACTACGAAACGACACGCCTGCAGCACCAACCGAGCCTGCAAGTATCGCCTGGCTAAAGCCGTGCAGGTTTGCCTCCGCATTGGTACGACGAGCTTGAAAGTAAATAGCTTTCTTGCCTTGGATGAACTCTGTGATAAGGCGCGTTTTACCCACACGACGGCGGCCGTAAATCACAGGCATTTCAAAGGAGCCCGTGCCATACAGTCGATTGAGCTCGGACATTTCCGCTGTTCTTCCGATAAACATAGGGCCATCCTTCCTTTACGTTATAGCTAGCTATATTATACCTTCCTATAATATAGCTAGCTATAACGTAATTCGACAAGCGGCGCACGAAAAGGGGCGACACACCGCCGCACGTGGACCGTTCCGGAAAATGTATCCCGTTCTGGAGCCAAAAACTGGGCCGTAGTTTCCGCCAAACATGCCATCCGGAAAGCGTGTCCCGTTCTGAGCGCCAAATCCGGGACGCAGTTTCCACTCCAAACAAAGGGCCCCGGCTCGCGATGGAGCCGGGGCCAAAGGCACAGTATATACAGTTGGTGCTGAGCGCAAACAGCCCATCAGCAATGGCTGTCCGCACCCTACCCTACCCGCGGCGACGGGCGCGGCTGTAGGGCGTATCCACCATGGGCAGATCGGGACGCAGCTTGCCGTCAAATGCGCGATAGGCGTTCTGTACGGCGGGCGCCGTGGGGATCGTTGCGATCTCGCCGATGCCCTTGCCGCCGTATGCCACGGGCAGCAGCTCGTTCTTCTCCACGTAAATGGCGTGGATATCCGGAATCTCGGGCGCACGGAACAACCCGAGCGTACCGTACCTTGCCTGGGGTACGCAGTCCTTGAGCGGCCAGTCCTCAGTAAGCGCATAGCCCATACCCATGAGCACGCCGCCTTCGATCTGACCCTGGATGGAGATGGGATTGACCACCTTGCCGGAATCGTGCGCGGCATAGACCTCGCTCACGCGGCCGTCATCATCCAAAATGGCCACATGCGTGGCAAAGCCGTAGCAGATGTGACTCTTGGGGTTGGGAACGTCGGCGCCCAGCTTGTCGGTCGGCTCCAGGTACACGTAGCCAAACTCGCATCCCTCGAGCGCCTTGATGGTTGCCGCGGGATTCTGAGGATGCATACCCTGGCCGGCGACGAGCTCCTGCGTTCGCAGCTGATAGGCGTGGCCGTCGTCGTACTTGATCTTGACGCCGTCGCCATGCGCGCTCACGGGAGCATCGGGCGCGGGCTTGCCGGCCTCGATGTCAAGCATGGCATCGCGCAGCAGGAAAGCGGCGCCGCGCACGGCCTCGCCAGTCACGACCGTCTGACGCGAGCCAGACGTGGTACCGGAGTCGGGAGCGTTCTCGGTGGAGCACTCGCCGTTGGCGATGCAGCGAAGCGACAGGCCGCATGCCTCGGCAACGTCCTGCAAAAAGACGGTGTTGCAGCCCTGCCCGATGTCGGACGTGGCGGCATAGACCACGGCCACGCCGTTCTCGATGCGAATCTTGCAGCGGCCGGCATCGGGCAGGCCAACGCCCACGCCAGCGTTCTTCATGGCGCAGGCGATACCGGCGTGGCCGGGATGCGCATAGTAGGCATCCTTGACCTCGAGCAGTGTCTCCTTCAGCGCCGTGGAGCAGTCGGCAATCTGGCCGTTGGGCAAAACCTCGCCCGGCTCGATGGCGTTGCGGTAGCGAATCTCCCATGGATCCAGGCCGACCTTCTCTGCCAGCAGGTCAATCAGGCTCTCGAGCGCAAACTCGGACTGGCAGACGCCAAAGCCGCGGTACGCGCCGGCGGGCGGGTTGTTGGTGTAGTAGCCAAAACCGCGAATGTCGGTGTTCTGGTACTTGTAGGGGCCGACGGCATGCGTGCAGGCGCGCTCGAGCACCGGGCCGCACAGCGACGCGTAGGCGCCGGTATCAAAGTTGATCTCGCAATCCAGGCCGGTAAAGTTGCCCTCGGCGTCGCAACCCAGCGTAAAGGTGCCGTCCATGGCGTGGCGCTTGGGGTGGAACGCAAGCGACTCGGCGCGCGTGAGCTTGCACTTCACAGGACGCTGGAGCTTATATGCGGCGAGCGCGGCCAGGTGCTGGATGGACACGTCCTCCTTGCCGCCAAAGCCGCCACCCACTAGCATGGTCTCGACGACCACGCGCTCGGGCTCGTTATCCCAGCCAAACATGTGGGCGCACTCTTTGCGCGTGTCGTAGGCACCCTGGTCGGTCGACTGCACCTTGACGCCGTTCTTGTAAGGAAATGCCACGGCGCACTCGGGCTCCAAGAAGGCATGCTCGGTAAAGGGCGTGGTAAAGCGCTGCGTCACAGTGAACGCGCTTTCGGCCAGCGCCTTGGCGGCGTCGCCGCGCGTCACGTGGCGGCTCTGGCACACGTTGTCCTTGAGCTCCACCGTGTTGCCGAAGGCAAAGAAGCTGTCATGCAGGCGCGGGGCGTCGGCGGCCCTGGCCTCGACAATGTTGCGCACGGGCTCCAGCGGCTCGTAATCGATCTTTACGAGCTTCTTGGCCTTCTCGAGCGTCGCCTCGTCCTCGGCGACCACCAGCACGATGGCATCGCCCACGCAGCGGGTGATATCGCCCTGAGCGATCATGACGTCCCAGTCCTGGATAAGGTGGCCGACCTGGTTGACCGGCACGTCCTCGGCGCGCAGGATGCCCACTACACCGGGCAGGGCCTCGGCCTTGGAGGTGTCGATGGAGAGCACGCGGGCGCGCGGATACCTGGAGCGCACGGCGCTGGCATAGGTCAGGCCCGGCTGATCGAGCTCGTCGATGTCGTCGGGATACTTGCCCTCGCCGAGCACCTTCTTGCGCACGTCAATACGGAAGGCGCGCTTGCCCACGCCGTAGTCATCGCCGCGCTCCAGGTCCTCGTCGATCTGCTTTTCGCCGCGGAGCACCGCAGCGGCCAGCGAGATGCCCTCGATAATCTTTTTGTAGCCGGTGCAGCGGCAGACGTTACCGCGAATGGCGTACTTGATCTGCTCCTCGGTGGGCTCGGGGTCCTCGGCGATGAGCGCCGCACCCGCCATGACCATGCCAGGGATGCAAAAACCGCACTGCACGGCGCCCACAGCGCCAAAGGCGTACACAAAGGCCTCGCGCACGTCCTCGGGCAGGCCCTCGACGGTCACGATGTTGCGACCGGCGGCAAGAGCGGTGGTCAGCACGCACGCCTTGACGGCTGCACCGTCCACATGGATGGTGCAGGTGCCACAGGCGCCCTCGGAGCAGCCGTCCTTGGCGGAGTGAATGTGCAGGTCGTCGCGCAGATAGCGCAGCAGCGGTTTGTTTTGGGTCGTCGTGTGCTCGACGCCGTTAACGGTAAAAGTGAATTCCTGTGCCATGGTGATTCCCTTCTACACGCCGGCGGCGATACCGGTGCGGTCGTGGATGGCGCCATGCGGGCAGACGACGGCGCACATGCCGCACGACAGGCAGTCCGTGCCGTCGATATGGGCGCAGTTGTCCTCGATGCGGATAGCGCCGGCAGGGCACTTTTTGGCGCACATGCCGCAACCGATGCAGCTGGTGTCGCAGATCTTGCGCGCAATGGCGCCCTTATCGGTGTTGTTGCAGCGCACCAGGATGTTCTGGTAGCCGGGAACGAAGGCAATCACGCGCTGCGGGCACGCCATGCCGCACAGGCCACAGCCCGTGCACT
>URWC01000039.1 GCA_900551555.1 uncultured Collinsella sp.
GACGCTGCAAACGCCCCTAAGCGGCAATCTGACGTTCAATCGTCGGTCGCGTACCAAAGTACGCTTCCCTCCTCTTTCACGTCACCTTGCTCGCTTAGGGACGTTTTCGCTGTTGGTGACGATAGCGTGGCGTTTCCATTGCTGGAGCTAAAGGCTTTCTTTCGCTTTCGCTCTTTGTCGAAAGCTATCAAGCGACATTCCGTTATTCGGAATGTCGCTTTTGTTTTGTGCTGGTTATTTCGCCAGCGTTGGTGAATATGCTGCGTGTTTGGCGTTTGTCACTATAAGATGGTTACTTACGTTAAACGTAATTCGATGATCTTGAGGGTAGGGGATTGATTTGGGTCGTGCTGGGGATATGACGCCGCCTTTGCGTTGGCGGTTGGGAGTTGCTGGTGGGGTGGCGCTCGTTGTGTTGCTTGTTGACCAGCTGACCAAGCTTGCGGTTCGTGCTGTGGGCGACGCTTTGCATGTGACTGTTATCCCCGGTGTGATCGATTTTGTGTTTGTCCGCAATATCGGAGCCGCCTTTAGCATGGGCGAGGGCCATGGCGTCGCTTTCGCTGTGTTGGCGCTTGCGGTCATTGTCGCCATTGCCGTGTACTTGCTCCGTGCATCCCAGCTCGCCCATCTTGAGGTCGTGGGCATGGCGATGGTTGCGGGCGGCGCCATTGGCAACGCAATCGACCGTCTGACTTTTGGCTTTGTGACCGATTTTATTGCCACCACCTTCATCGACTTTCCCGTCTTTAACGTGGCCGATATCGGCATCACCGTAGGCGTCGTGCTTGCCCTCATCGGCTACATGTTCTTGAGCCCTGCGGCCCGCGAAGTCGATGCGACTGCCGAGCTCAATGCCCGTGATGAGGCACGCGCCAAGCGCAAAGCCAAGCAGCGTGGGGAGCGTGCCCGCATGATTCGCGAAAGGAATGAGCGCTAATGGCCGACATCCATATCCTTGTTGCCGACGATGCCGCTGGCCAGCGTCTTGACGCCTATCTGGGCGCCAATGACGGCTGCCCTACGCGCTCTGCCTGCGCGCATCTGATTGAGGGCGGTGCCGTATGTGTCAATGGCGAGACCTGTCTGTCCAAAAAGTACGCCGTGCGAGCCGGCGATCGTATTTCGGTCGATTTGCCCGAGCCGCACGATCCCACCGATGTGATTCCCGAGGCCATCCCGCTCGACATTCGCTACGAGGACGACTATCTCATTGTGCTCTCCAAGCAGCGCGGTCTGGTGTGCCATCCTGCGCATGGTCATGAGAGCGGTACGCTCGCGAATGCCCTGGTCTATCACTGCGGTATCGACCATTTGGGCACCGTGCAGGGCGAGGACCGCCCCGGTATCGTGCATCGTTTGGATCGCGATACCTCGGGTCTCATGCTTGCTGCCAAGGACGACGACACCCAGCGCGCGCTTCAAAATCTCATTCGCACGCGTACGCTCGACCGCCGCTATATCACGCTCGTCCACGGGCACATCGCCATGGACGAGGGCACCATCAATACCGGTATCGCCCGTTCTACGCGTGACCGTGTCAAGATGGCGGTTTCGGACGATCCTTTCGCGCGCCAGGCCATTACGACCTTTAAGGTCCTCGAGCGCTTCGATTCCACGCGTTTTGACGACGGCTATACGCTCGTCGAGTGCCACCTGTTTACGGGCCGCACACATCAGATTCGCGTGCATATGCGCCATATCAACCACGCCTGCGTGGGCGATCCGCTCTACGGCAAGTGCGATGCACGCGCCGATCAGGGTCTGACCAGGCAATTCCTTCATTCCTGGCGTGTTGCATTCGACCATCCCGTGACGGGGGAGCGCATTGAGTGCCGCGACGAGCTACCGTGGGATCTCGCCGCGGTTCTTGACGACCTGGCCCCGCGCTCGCTTGGCCGCACCGCTGCCGGCGACGAAATCGTTCCGCAGCTCGGTCTGCTCGAAGCCTAGCCAGTATTAGGTGGTTTCTTGAACTCGGTAAGCCTGCGGTAAGATATACGGTTGTTTACGTAACGCGTTCTCGGGAGCCTGCATGCTCGCCTTTTTACAAACCAACACACCCATCGTGATCTTCAACCAGATTGTTGTCACGCTGCTCACGGTCTGCTTTCTGTACCAGATGGTCTTCTTTGTCATTGGCGCTCTTCGTGGTGAGGTCGCGCCTCCCAAGGCCAAAAAACTTCACCGCTATGCCTTCTTCATTGCTGCGCATAACGAGGAAGCCGTAATTGCCAATCTCGTACGCTCCATCAAGGACCAGGACTATCCGTCCGAGCTTATCGAGGTCTTTGTCGTTGCCGACGCCTGCACCGACAACACCGCGCAGCTCGCACGCGAGGCCGGTGCCATTGTTTACGAGCGCAATGACCTGGCCCGAAAGGGCAAGAGCTGGGTCATGGACTTTGGTTTCGATCGCATTCTCAACGAGTATCCCGACACGTTTGAGGGCTACTTTATCTTCGATGCCGATAACGTCATCTCCCGCGATTACGTCTCCAAGATGAACGATGCCTTTGACCAGGGCTTCCATGTGGTCACGAGCTATCGTAACTCCAAGAATTTTGGCAGCTCGTGGATCTCGGCAGCTAATGCTACCTGGTATTTGCGCGAGGCGCGCTTCCTTAACAATGCGCGTAATATCTGTAAGACGTCTTGCGCCGTCTCGGGTTCGGGCTACCTCATCTCCGCCAGTGTTATTGAGGGCATGCACGGCTGGCAGTTCCACACGCTGACCGAGGACATTCAGTTCACTACGTTCTGCGCTATTCACGGTATTCGCATTGGCTATGCGCCTGCGGAGTTCTTTGACGAGCAACCCGTGACGTTCAAGGCATCCTGGAAGCAGCGTATGCGCTGGACCAAGGGCTTCTACCAGGTCTTTTTTACCTATGGCAAGCATCTTGTCAAATCGACGTTCCGCTATCATCGCTTTGCCGCGTACGACATGTTTATGACCATCGCTCCGGGCATGCTGCTGTCCCTGATCTCCATGCTCGCCAACGCGACGTTCCTGATCGTGGGCGGTCTTTCGCATGGTTTCTTGGCTACCGAAGTCGAGATGCAGGCGTGCGCCGCTTCGCTCATTATGACCTTCGCCATGATGTATCAGACGTTCTTTATCCTGGCGCTGCTCACGACTATCTTTGAGTACAAGCACATTCACTGCGCGCAAAAGTGGCGTCTGGTGACTAACCTGTTTACCTTCCCGATCTTTATGTTCAGCTATATCCCCATCACGGTGGCCGCGCTGTTCCTGAAGGTCGACTGGGTTCCTACCCAGCATGCCGTAAACGTCACCCTCGACGAGGTCATGCAAGGCGCCAAATAACCACCACCAAAACCACCGCAAAGGGGACAGTGCACCTTTGTGGTGGTTTTTGCTTTTGCGATGCAGCTTGAGGAGGTGCACGATGTTTTATATTCCGTTTTGGATTTGCATCTTTGCCGGCGCGGCGATTGATGCCCGTCAGCGACGTTTTCCCAATGAGCTTGCCGGTGCGTGTGCGGTGACGGCGTTAGTGGGCGTTTGGCTCGACAAAGGCGTTAACACGGCGCTTGACCACGCAGGTCTTGCCGTCATCGTGTATCTTGCTCTCGTGCTGACTGAGTCCTTCTGGCGTCGTCTTCGCCAAACCCCGGGCATCGGCATGGGAGATGCTAAGGCACTTTTCGCGCTTTGCACGCTCGACCCTATGGGTGGCATCGTGGCATTTGCCGTCGCGCTCCTGGCCCTGGCCCTCTCCTGCCTCATCACGAAATCGCGCTCCCTGCCATTGCTCCCGTTTTTGGTGCCGATTTTTGCCATAATCGAGGTTGTGGGCTGCACTTTGTAACCGATTGCGCATCCTTCTTAAGGAGCATGCCATGGCAACTAATCAAGAAACGGCCGTCATTAAGGCGCACGTGGACCGTATTCCCTCGGCGTTGTCGCCCGAACTTGTCGAGCGCATTGCCGCCGATCGTGCTTCGGGCTATGTTAACCCGTATCGTTGCAACGACGATCAGGTCATTCGTCGTATTGATCGCGCCGCCGACAAAGGCACGCTTATGCGTCCGGCGTTTATGCGCGATACCGAAAAGATACTTCATCTTCCGGCGTACACCCGTTATGCGGGCAAAACGCAGGTCTTTAGCTTCCGTAGTAATGACGATCTGTCACGCCGCGGTTTGCACGTGCAGCTTGTCTCCCGCATTGCGCGCGATATCGGTCGCGCCCTGGGGCTCAATTGCGATCTGATCGAGGCGATTGGCCTGGGTCATGACTTGGGACACACGCCTTTCGGCCATGCCGGCGAGCGCTTCCTCAACGATATCTATCATGAACGCACGGGTCGCTACTTTTTCCATAACGTGCAGTCGGTCCGCGTGCTCGATGCGCTGTACGGCCGCAACGTGTCCCTCCAGACGCTCGATGGCGTGCTATGCCATAACGGCGAATACGAGCAGCGTGTGTTTGAGCTCTCGGACATGAGCTCTTTTGACCAGTTTGACCAGAAGGTTGAGGATTGTATTGCCACGGGTTATAGCGCAATTGAGCACCTGCGTCCCATGACGCTCGAAGGCTGCGTGGTCCGCATCTCTGATATCCTTGCCTACGTTGGGCGCGATCGCCAAGACGCCATTGCGGCGGGCCTGCTGTCACCAGACGCCTTTGATGATGGCCGGGGCGGTGCCTACAACAGTTGGATCCTCACGCATGCCTCCATCGATATCGTTGAGCACAGCTATGGTAAGCCGCGTATCGAGATGAGCGAGGACCTGTTTGAGGAAATTCGCCGAGCCAAGCGCGAGAACTACGAGAAGATCTATAGTAAGGGCGGTATCGAAGGCGACTCCGAAGCGGAGCTGCGAGAGGCCTTTGAAAAGCTCTACGACCGTTGCCTGCAGGATATAAACGAAGGCGATGAGTCCTCTTACATCTTTAAGCACCATGTTTCGCGCATAGAGCAGCAGCTTTCCTACTACGATCGCACCTATGACTGGCAGGACGACAAGGATCAAGCCGTGGTGGATTACATCGCGAGCATGACGGACGGTTATTTCTGTGAGCTGACGAGCAAACTGTTCCCGGGTCTAAAGTTTCCGCATCGTACCTATATTAACGAACGGTAGTTCGTATCCTTTCGGTATACTGTTGGTCAACAACGATTTTGATTGATGTACAGGATGGCTATGGACGACCTTTTTTCTGCTTCGACGCGCGAGCGTTCTTTTCAGAATGCGCCGCTTGCGGTGCGCATGCGCCCCAATTCGCTCGACGAGTATGTGGGCCAGCAAAAGGCCGTCGGTAAGGGCTCGTGGTTGCGTGCCGCGATCGAGCACGACGTGCTTTCTAGCGTGATTCTGTACGGGCCGGCCGGTACGGGCAAGACGACGCTGGCCCACATTATCGCCAACCATACCAAGAGTGAGTTTGTCGAGGTCAGCGCCGTCACGGGTACCGTGAAGGACCTGCGTCGCGTGATCGACGAGGCAAAGACGCGTCTGAATACGTACGACCGTCGCACCATCCTGTTTATCGACGAGATTCATCGCTTTTCGAAGTCACAGCAGGATGCATTGCTGCATGCGGTTGAGAACCGTACCGTCATTATGATTGGTGCCACGACGGAGAACCCGTACTTCGAGGTCAACTCGGCACTGCTCTCACGTGGTCGCGTCGTGGAGCTTGAGCATCTGAAGGATGAGGATATCGCCACGCTTATTGAACGTGCGCTTGAGGCACCACATGGTCTGAACGGTAAGTTCTCGGCCGATGAGGATACGGTCAAGACCATTTGTACGTTGGCCGCGGGTGATGCACGCTCGGCCTTGACGACACTTGAGCTGGCGAGCGAGATTGCCGTCACGCGTCCCGATACCGAGGGGACGCCAGCGCCCGCGGCGGGGGAGCGCTATCCCATCACCGTGGATGACGTAAAGATCGCCAACCCGCGTCGCGGCTTTACGTATGACAAAAACGGCGACATGCACTACGACATCATCAGTGCGTTCATCAAGTCCATGCGCGGTAGCGACCCCGATGCCACGATCTATTGGCTCGCGCGCATGATCGATGCTGGGGAGGATCCTAAGTTTATCGCTCGCCGCATTATGATTCACGCTTCTGAGGATGTTGGCAACGCCGACCCGCAGGCGCTTTTGGTGGCGCATGCTGCCTTTAAATCTGCTGAAGTTATTGGCTATCCTGAATGTCGCATTAACCTTGCACAAGCTGCGCTCTATGTGTGCTTGGCACCCAAGTCCAATGCGTGCGAGGCCTCGATCGATGCGGCGCTAGCCGATATCCACAGCAGTGGTCTTCGCGAGGTGCCCAGCTACCTGCGCGATCGCCATCGCCCGGGCAGCGATGAATACGGTGTGTACAAGTATCCGCACGATTATCCCGAAGGCTGGGTCGATCAGCGCTATTTGCCCGAAGGCTTGGAACGCGGTGCATTTTGGCAGCCTGCCGGCCGCGGTTGGGAAGAATGGCGCGTAGAGCAAAGTGAACGCGACCGCAGCGGGAATGCACCGAAGTAGCTGCTGATAATTTTGTCCCACGTTGCTGCTCATGGCATGTTCGGTCCCCTTTGGGGTACCATGGAAACCGTCTGTATATCGATTCCTTTGGGAGGCTTGTATGAGTCCCATTCAAATCGCCCTGCTGCTGCTCGCTGTTGCCGGCGTGTGGGCCATCGTTGAGCTCGCGCTTACCCTGCGCAAGACCCGCACCGTTGTCGACTCGCTCGATAAGACCGTTAACGACCTCAACAACACCATCGCCGAGGCTCAGCCTGTGGTGGCAAAGCTCGATGGCGCTGTCGATGAGCTTACGCCGGCGCTTGCCCAGATGGAGCCGCTGCTTAAGTCGAGCAAGACGGCAGTTGATGCCCTTACCTCCAATCTCGTAGAGGTCGAGGCCGTGGTTCGCGACATTTCTGAGGTCACCGGTAGCATGGCCGAGGCCAGCAATGCTGTGTCGAGCGTGACTGATTCTGCGGCAGGTGCCGTGCAGAAACTCTTTAACAAGGTGAAGGCTCCCGCGGCCGACGCTGAGTGCAAGCTTTCCGCTGCCGAAGAAGCCGAGCAGCCGACCGAGCGTGTCCAGATTGGCGAAGCCGGGGACGATGTCGCTGCTGGTGACAATGATGCACAGAAGCCCGCTGCTAAAGCAGCGCAGTATTACACCTACACGCCCGCCGAGACCTCTGAGGAGTCCTGCGATGAGTAGCGAAGCAACTTGCCCCATTACGCTGACCGTTGCCGGCGACCCGCGTCTGGCGCGCCTTGTGCGCATGACGGCGGCAAATGTCGGTGCGCTCTGCTCCATGTCCGTCGATCGCATCGAGGACATTCGTATGGCTGCCGAGGAAGCATTTATTTTCGGCTGCACGGCTGTTGATTCCGATGACATCTCGATCAAATTCGATGTCGACGAATCTCACGTTGGCATGACCTTTACCTTTGGCGACCAGGCCACCGTCGACGAGGATGACCAGGCCGCTGTGTATGCCGAGCTCATTTTGGCGAGCGTGTGCGACTCCTACGAAAAGACTGCGGCGCCCCTGACGCTTTCCCTCGACCTCAAGGCGGATATCTAATATGACCGAACGTTCCCGGAGCGGTAAGACCGCTTGGGACAAGGAGAAAACCCGCGAGCTGTTTCGTCGCTATAAAGAGACCGGTGACCCGGACGCACGCGAGCAGCTCGTCATGTCCCACATGAACCTGGTAAGGTTTCTTGCCAACAAGTTTAAGAACCGCGGCGAGCCGCTCGATGACCTGATGCAGGTTGGTTATTTGGGCCTGCTCAAGGCTATCGACCGCTTTGACCCTGAGCGCGGACTCGAGTTCACCACGTTTGCCACGCCTACCATCTTGGGCGAGATTAAGCGTCACTTCCGCGACAAGGGCTGGAGCGTGCGCGTGCCCCGTCGCTTGCAGGAGCTCTCGGCCAAGGTCAACCAGGCTACCGATAAGCTCACCAACGAGCTACAGCGCTCGCCTAAGGTTGAGGAAATCGCTGAGTACTTGGACGTGACGGTCGATGAGGTGCTGGAGGCCATGGAATCGTCTTCGGCCTATACCTCGGTGCCCATCGAGGCTCCTGGTGCGTCCGATTCGGACGATGCCCCCTCGATTCTCGACCGTTACGCCGACGACGACAACGAGCTCGACTTTACCGATGACCGCCTAGTGATCGAGGAAGCCATCCGTGATTTCTCGCCGCGCGAGCGCGAGGTGATTGAGCTGCGCTTTGTGAAGGGCATGACCCAGATCGAGATCGCCAAGAAGCTGGGTATTTCTCAGGTACAGGTTTCGCGTCTGCTGCGCCGCACGCTTAAGAAGATTCAGGACAAGATCGACCCCGACGGAGTGATGATTCGTTCATGAGTGAGCACCCCCAACAAACCGATCGCGTGCTGCGCGACACCCGCATTCTGACGCTGTGCATTTGGGCTGTTGTCGGCTGCATTGTCATCGCCGCTGTCATCTTTAACCTTATGGGCATCCTGGCACCGGTTATTGAGTTTCTTGCCGTCGGCTCCATCATTGCTTTTGTGATGTCCCCGATCACCAACTGGCTCGAGCACCATGGCGTGAATCGCGGCATCGGTTCGCTTATCGCGCTTATTGTTGTTGTTGCCGTGCTCGTCGGTGTCGTTTGCATCTTGTCGCCGATTCTCTTTGGTCAGATCATGGAAGTCCTGAGCCGCCTGCCCGAGCAGCTTCGTGTTGCGGGTGGCGATCTCAATGAGATGATCTCGCATGCCAAGACGCTCAACAACACGCCGCTCAAGGAGTATTTGGACGATAATCTTTCGTCCCTGGTTACCGTGGCATCGAAGTATGTGTCTCAGATTGCTGCCGAGCTTGGTCGCGGTGTGTTCCCGCTCATCACCAATACGGCCTCGCAGTTGTTCGTGATCTTCCTTGGTCTGGTGCTTGCCTACTGGATGGCCTGCGACTACCCTCGCATGCATCACGAGATTTGCACCATCATCGGTCAGGAGAAGGAGACCTCGTACCGCTTTATGGTCGCCATCCTTTCTCGCTCTGTCGGCGGCTACATGCGCGGTATGGTCGTGACGTCCATCTGCGGTGGTTTCCTCGCCTTTATCGGTTTTTTGATCATCGGTCATCCGTATGCGGCGCTCATGGCTATCTTTACCGGCATCATGCATTTGGTTCCGGTCGTCGGTCCCTGGGTGAGCGCAGCAATCGCCACGGTACTCGGCTTCATGTTCAGCCCCATGTTGGCGTTATGGACGCTCATCGTGACGATGGTCGCGCAAAACGTCACCGATAACGTGATTTCGCCTAAGGTCATGCAGAGCTCGGTGCAGGTGCATCCCATCATGAGCCTCACGGCGCTCGTTATTGGCTCGGCACTCATGGGCCCCATTGGCATGATTATTGCCATCCCGCTGTGTGCGGCCCTCAAGGGTATCTTCGTGTACTACTTCGAGAATGAGACCGGCCGCCAGCTTGTGGCCTATGACGGCGCCGTGTTTAAGGGCACACCGTACCGCGATGCCGATGGCAACCCGGTCGCCGCCTACGACGCGCTCGGCGACGACACCTTCATCTACGAGTCCGAGCTCATCGGCAACGAGACCGCGCCCGAGGCCAAGGCCATGCCCAAGCCCGAGCTCGATAATCCCTGGATTAAGCTCTCTGGTTTGCAACCCGATGCCACGGGCTTCTTCAAGAATCCCTTCGCCAAGGACGATGATTCCAATTCGGACGACGATACCAAAACCGGCATCGACGGCTCCATGGACGATGACGACAACTAGCGGGGTAATTCGGGTTAACATTCATACGCGCAACATGCTATTTCGCTGAAGGGCCGGCATTGTGCTGGCCCTCTTTTTTGCACTTGCGCGGCGGGATGGTAATATCGTTACGTTTGAACTGTTTCGATGTGAAACCGAGGAGATTCCCTCTATGAGTGCTGACTACCCGTCAATGACTACGGCCGAGATTCGCTCTAAGTTCCTCAACTTCTTTGAGGAGCGCGGTCTTAAGCTCTATCCTTCTTCGTCCCTCGTCCCCGACGATCCTTCTCTGCTGCTTGCCAACGCCGGCATGAACCAGTTTAAGGAGTACTACCAGGGCAAGAAGACCATGAAGGAGATCGGCGCGATCTCCTGCCAGAAGTGCGTCCGCACCAATGACATCGATTGCATCGGCGAGGACGGCCGTCACCTGTCGTTCTTCGAGATGCTTGGCGATTTCTCTTTTGGCGGCGTCTCCAAGGAGCAGGCTTGCGCTTGGGCCTTTGAGCTCATCACCAAGGAGTTTAAGCTGCCGCTCGACCGCCTGTACTTTACCGTCTTTACCGAGGACGACGAGACCCACGACGTGTGGCGTTCTCTGGGCGTTGCCGAGGACCACATCTCCCGCCTGGGAGAGGACGACAACTTCTGGGCCGCTGGCCCCACCGGTCCCTGCGGTCCGTGCTCCGAGATCTACTTTGACATGGGCGAGGAGGTCGGCTGCGGCAGCCCCGACTGCAAGCCTGGCTGCGACTGCGACCGCTTCCTTGAGTTCTGGAACCTCGTGTTTACCCAGTACGACCGCCAGGAGGACGGCTCCATGCCGGAGCTGCCGCACCGCAACCTCGATACGGGCATGGGCCTGGAGCGCATGGCCGCTATCATGCAGCACAAGACTGCTAACTACGACGGCGATCTGATGCAGCACCTCATCAAGCTCGGTGAGGAGATCAGCGGTAAGACCTATGACGCCGACGATTACTCCGGCGCCAGCCGCTCCCTGCGCATCATCGCCGACCACTCCCGTGCTGTCGACTTTATGATCTCGGACGGCATCCTTCCCGGCAACGAGGGTCGCGAGTACGTCCTTCGCCGTCTGCTCCGCCGTGCCGTGTTCCACGGTCGCCTGCTGGGCATCGAGGGCGCCTTCCTGACCAAGTTCATCGACGAGGTCAACGCTCAAATGGGCGAGGCCTATCCCGAGTTGCTCAAGAACGTCGCGCTCGTCAAGGGTATCGTTGCCTCCGAGGAGGAGCGCTTCTCCACGACGGCCGCGTGTACCTGGACGAGGCCCTGGCAGCGCTTGCCGAGGGCGCTGTGCTTCCGGGCGATGTCGCCTTTAAGCTGCACGACACCTTTGGTTTCCCCATCGATCTGACCGTCGAGATCGCCGGCACCGCTGGCCACGACGTCGACATGGACGGCTTCACTGCCTGCATGGAGGACCAGAAGGCCCGCGCCCGCGCTAACGCCAAGGGCGACGCCTGGGGTAGCTTCAACGACGTGTGGGTCGAGCTTTCCGACAAGGTCGCAGCGACCGAGTTCGACGGCTATGACAACGATGTGATCGAGGGCGCCAAGGTTGTCGCCATCGTGCGCAACGGCGAGTCCGTCGAGTCCGCTGCTGCCGGCGAGGATGTCGAGGTCGTGCTCGACCGCACCCCGTTCTATGCCGAGATGGGTGGTCAGCAGGGCGATGCCGGCAAGCTTTCCGCCGAGGGCGTTGTTCTGACCGTTGCCGACACCAAGAACCACAACGGCCTGTATGCCCACGTCGCGCACGTTGCCGATGGCACGCTGACTGTCGGTGCCGCTGTGACTGCCGCTCTCGACGCCGAGCGCCGTGGCTTCCTGCGCCGCAACCACACCGCCACGCACCTGCTCGACGCTGCCCTTAAGCAGGTCCTGGGCGAGCACGTCTCCCAGGCCGGCTCGCTGGTGACGCCCGAGCACCTGCGCTTTGACTTTACGCACTTCGAGGCCCTTTCCTCCGATCAGCTCAAGGCTGTCGAGGACTTGGTCAACCAGCAGATCTTCGCCTCCAAGCCGGTCGTGACCCGTGTTATGGGCATCGACGAGGCTAAGGCTGCCGGCGCTGTTGCTCTGTTTGGAGAGAAGTACGGCGATGTCGTCCGCGTCGTCTCCGTGGGCGCCGAGGACCAGCCGTTCTCTCGCGAGCTCTGCGGTGGCACGCACGCTGCCAACACCGCCGAGATCGGCCTGTTCAAGATTATTTCCGAGTCCTCTACGGGCTCGAACGTCCGCCGTATCGAGGCCGTGACCTCTAAGGGTGCTCTCGACTATATGGCCGACCGCCTGGCACTCGTTGACGCCGCCGCTGCTGCGCTCAAGTGCCGCGTCGACGAGGTTCCCGCCCGTGTGGAGAACCTGCAGGTCGAGCTGCGCGAGACGTCCAACAAGCTCAAAAAGGCTCTGACCGGTGGTTCCTCCGACGCCATTTCCAGCGCCATCGAGGGTGCTGTCGAGCTCGGTGGCTACAAGCTCGTCGTTGCTGAGCTCCAGGGCCTTGAGGCTGCCGACCTGCGCAACGTATGGGATACCGTGCACCAGAAGGTCGCCGGCCCTGTCGCTTGCGTCGTCGCCAGCGTGACTGAGAAGGGCACTCCGGCCCTGCTCGCTGCCGGCTCCGATGACGCCGTGAAGGCCGGGTTCCACGCCGGTAATGTGATCAAGCAGATCGCGGGTCTGGTCGACGGTCGCGGTGGTGGCCGTCCCAACATGGCCCAGGCCGGTGGCAAGAATGCTGCCGGCATCGCCGATGCCCTCGCGGCCGCCAAGACCGCGCTCGGCGCCTAAGAATCTAAGAAGTCACTGTGGTCGCGCTTGCGCTGGACATAGGGGAGACCAGGATTGGCATCGCCGTCTCGAGCCGTGATGGCAAGATGGCGATGCCCGTCAAGGTGCTCCCGGCCGCCGAGGTCACCGGTATGGCCAAGACGTTCCGCTACCTGGTCGAAGACTATGAGCCCGACATCCTGGTAAGCGGACGTCCCCTGACCATGGCCGGTGAGCCCGGCCCCCAAGCCGAGCGCGTTGCCGCCGTGGCGCAAAAGATTGCCGACGAGCTCGATCTTCCGCTGGAGTTTGAGGACGAGCGTCTGTCCTCGCAAGAGGCCAAGCGTATCCTGCGCGAGCAGGGCCTCAACGAAAAGCAGATGAGGGGCAAGATCGACATGATTGCCGCCAGCCTTTTTTTGCAGACGTGGCTCGATCGTAAAAACGAGGAGGTTTCGCATGCCTAGTGCTTCCGATCCGCGCCAGCCGAATCGTACACGTCAGCCGGCGTCGCGCCCTGCCCAGCCTGG
>URWC01000040.1 GCA_900551555.1 uncultured Collinsella sp.
TGGCGCTTGCCGCCCGCCGCGTGGCCGATGCCGCGCCGAACATGCCGCGTCCGTCGCTCAGTCGTCGCCTTGCCGGCAAGCGCATGAGCCGTCCGGTGCCAAGCGTGTCGCTCAGCCGCCGCGACCTACGCTTCTTTAACGCCTTCCCGCGTCTGCGCATCAATCGCTACGAAGGCGTCATTCGAGCAACTAATCTCCGCGACCGAGCCCGCGAGCTGTTCCGCCACTAGCCGGGACGGGCGCGCTCACGGCTTCCTTGCTCGCGTATTTCCCGTTCGTTTCGCGTCCGTTGCCGCGCCGTTTCCAAGATTGCGGCGCCGTTTCCATTCGACAACGCCGCGTTTAACAACGCCGTATCTGGTCTACACCAGTTGCCCCTCGGCCGCATTATGGGCGCCGACAACGTTCATGCGACCAAGGGAGAGCGAATGTACGATACGGGATCGACAACGTTTATGCTCATCTGCACCATGCTCGTGTTTTTAATGACACCGGGTCTGGCGTTTTTCTATGGCGGCCTGTCTAGGCGCAAAAATGTCATCAACACCATGCTCATGTGCTTTGGCGCCATTGGTCTGGTTGGTGTGCTGTGGATTGTTGCCGGCTGGTCTCTGGCCTATGGCGGCGACGGTTCGAGTCCGTTTATTGGAGGCCTTGACCAGCTGCTGTGCCTGCCGGTGCTCAACCAGGTGCTGCAGGCGGCCGAGGGCAATGCTGCGGACGGTGTCGTCTACCCTCAGATCATCAACATCGCCTTCCAGATGGCATTTGCCATGATCACGGCTGCTATCGTCACGGGCAGCCTGGCCGGCCGCGTTAAGTTCGGTGCCACGACGGCCTTCCTGGGCATTTGGCTGCTCGTGGTCTATGCGCCGCTTGCTCACATGGTTTGGGGCGGCGAGGGCTCCTTTATCGGCGATATCATCGGCGCGCTCGACTTTGCCGGCGGCGACGTGGTGCACATCTCGTCTGGTCTTACGGGCCTGATTCTCTGCTTAATGCTCGGCCGTCGTCGCGGCTTTGGCATGGTGAGCTACCGTCCGCATAACGTGCCGTTTGTGGCGCTGGGAGCCGGCCTGCTTTGGTTTGGCTGGTTTGGCTTTAACGGCGGCAGCGAGTTCAAGGCCGACGCCGTGGCGGCACTTGCCATCCTCAATACCGTGACGGCCAGCGCGGCGGGCATGGTCTCGTGGCTTGCCGTCGAGCGCGTGCACACCGGTCGACCCACGCTGGTGGGCGCCAGCACCGGTCTGGTTGCGGGCCTTGTGGTGGTCACGCCGGGCGCGGGCTTTGTCGAGCCGTGGGCGGCGCTGGTCATGGGCCTGATCGTATCTCCCGTCTGCTACCTGGCCATCAGCCATCTTAAGACCAAATTTGGCTACGACGATGCGCTCGACGCGTTTGGCTGCCACGGCATCGGTGGCATCCTGGGCGGCGTGCTCACGGGGCTGTTCTGCGTGCCGGAGCTCTCGTGGACCGGTAAGGGCGGCCTGTTCTACACGGGCGATGTCTCGCTGCTCATCTCGCAGATTTTGGGCATTGTGGTGACGGTCGCTATTGTACTGGTACTCGACTTGGTGATCGCCGCGGTGGTCAAGGCGCTGTTCCACGGCAGCCTGCGCGTGGACGAGGCCGACGAGGCGCTGGGCCTGGACGCGAGTCAACACGGCGAGAGCGCGTATCCCTCTTTCTCGGGACTCGATTAGCAGCTTCCCCAAGCACCGCACCTCGGCCTTCAATCGTCGTTTGCGTACCTTAAGTACGCGGCACTCCTCTTTCAGGCCGATCTGCGGCACTTGGGAAACCTGCTAAGACCTGTTAGTTGCACTTATCTGATCTACAAGGTTGGTCTGTGGCACCTGGAAAACCCGTGCCATGTGAGGGACAATTCATTTCTTTTTTGAAGAGAGGAATTCACTATGAAGAAGATTACGGCGATCGTTCGTGCCGAGAAGCTTGAGGTTCTTAAAGACGCGCTGTTTGCTGCCGATGTTCGCGGTATGACTATCAACCAGGTGCAGGGCTGCGGCTCACAGCATGGCTGGAAGGAATACGTGCGCGGCAACGAGTTGCTTGTCAACACGATCCCTAAGGTGCAGTTCACCCTTATCTGCGCCGATGAGCACGTCGATGGCATTGTCGACATCATCTGCAACGCCGCTCGCACCGGAGCCGTCGGCGATGGCAAGATCTGGGTCGAGCCGGTCGAGGAAGTCATCCGCATCCGTACCGGCGAACACGGCCCCGCCGCGGTGTAGAATCGACCGCCTGCCATCCGCAACGTTAAAATACTGCAATGAGGTACAAGACTTGCGTTGCGGATGGACAGATTATGGGGCGTAATAAATATCCCGAGGAGACGGTCGCGAAGATTCTCGACGCGGCGCTGGAGCTATTCTGCGCACAGGGTTATGAGGGGACGAGCATTCAAGATATCGTCGACCGCCTCGATGGCATGACCAAGGGTGCTGTCTATCATCACTTTAAGAGCAAAGAAGAGATTTTCAACGCCGCACTTGATCGGGCAATGGCTCCGATTGTTGAGCGCCGCCGCGCGACACTCGGTGCTGGCAATATGACGGGAGCCCAAAAGCTCAAGCGACTGTACGCGCCCGAGTCTGTCGTTCCGCAAATTGAGCTATGGGCACGCATGCATCCTGCGGCAGATCCGGTAAAAAGCTCGCGTCTACTGGCGATGCAGTACCAGGGCTCGTTCGACGAGTCGGCCGATGGCTGTCTTTTGCCAGTGATCGAGGAGGGCATCGCCGACGGCTCCATTGCGTGCAAATGCCCGCGCGAAGCGGCTGAGGCCGTATCGTTGTTGGCGAATCTTTGGCTGCTGCCGCTGTTCCGTCCGCTCGAGACCAAGGATCGAATGCTCGCTCGCGCGCAATGTTTGGCGCAGATGGCGGCCGCGGTGGGGCTCGATTTGGGTAATGAAGTGCTCCAGACAACGGCTCAGATTTGGGACGTATGGAACCGTGCTGGGTGGTAATATAGATACTGACGGTATGTAATTGATTTGTAAGGGTAGCCACGGCTGCCCTTTTCAAGTCATTAAATACATACTAATGGTATGTATAGGGGGCAGGCTTATGGCTGGAATGCGGAGGAGCAATGTCTCGTTGGCGCAAAAAACAGTGCGATCTATCAGGCTTTTCGGTCTTCTTGTTGCACAGCTGTGCGCGTATTCGATGTTGTCGGCACTGTGCTTTGCGTGCCCGCTTTACTTGTTCGATTGCAGCGGCTCGTCAACGTTATATGGTGCTGTCGCGGCGATAGCGTTCGTGCCGGGCGTGCTTGCGACTCCGGCTGGCGGAATCTTGGCGGATCACGGGAGACATCGCGGGGTTCTTGTGGTGCTCGGCATTGTTCTGATGGCTGCATCACTGCTGTTTATCCCCATGAAGTGTTCGCTGCCTCTTGCGGTTGTCGTGGCAGCAATGCTTTGCGTCCAATATGGCATCCAATCGCTGCTGAAACCGATGCTTCAAATTGAGACGGTGCACATGATGGGCCAAGAAAAGGTTGAGCGTGCCACAGCGTTGGTCTCGCAGGTAACCATGGCGAGCAATATCTTGGGGCCTGTAGTCGGGACGGCAGTCTATGGGTGCTTTGGTATCGATGCTCTATGCGAAACCGCGGCGTTGACGTTTGCGATGTCAGCCCTGCTGTTCGGGGGCGCACTCAAGCAAAATGCCTCATCTGGAATGACAGGGGACAGTACGACTTGCTCGACATGCCGAAGCGATTTTCGGGAGTCGATTCGGTACCTGTTTCAAAACGCATCATTGCTCGTTGTGTTTTTGCTTGCGGCTATTTTGAACCTTGCGTTAGTTGGGTTAACGATTGGTGCTCCCGTTATTGTTGCAAAGCATCTCGGAATGCAGTCATCCTTTGTTGGGATTATTGAGGTGGCTATGGGCTTAGGTGGTTTTGTCGGCAGTGGTTTGGTCGGTATTTGGCCGCATCGTTTTTCCTTCAAGGGCATATGTCGATATGTTGCGATGATTTGTTTTGGAGTCGTACCGATTATTGTCACGCTACTGAGCGGTCCTGATGAATTAGCGTTTGCCGCGCTTGCGGCCGGCTCGGCATGGGTCATGGCGTGGGCAAGCATTGCATCGGTCGGAATCGTTTCATTTGTTCAGCGGTCAGCGCCAAAGGAACTCTGCGGAAAAGTGCTGGCACTCGTTTATATGACACTTTCCTGTGCAACGCCTATTGGCCAATTGGTTTACGGGCTTGCATATGATCGATGGGCTCCGGCGATTGTATTCGCAGGCATGTTGGCGGTGCTGACGTCGACGACGGCGCTGTTTAATCGGCTGAAAAGTCGCTTATGGCGAATGTCTTAAGGCGCTGGGGGACCGTGAATTTGTGGAGACAGTGGCACGCCGCGCCGGGACGGCATTGTTTAGGCATGCCTCTCCTTCGTCTACAATATCGTGCAGACGAAGGAGAGGCGTATCCATGATCAAGATGTTTGCGAGTGACTTAGACGGAACGCTGCTGAACGCCCTGCACGAGGCAGATGGGACCATCCGCCGTGCCATTCGCGAGCTGACCGAGGCTGGCCTGCATGTGGTTCCCGCGACCGGGCGCTCGACGCTGCCGATTGGCGAGCATGGCTTTACGGGCCTGGCACTCGACGCCTGCTGCTCCAATGGGTCCATCGTGCGCGACAGCCATGGCGAGGTGCTCAGGACCTGGACCATCGACTCGCAGATTACCGAGGAGCTGCTCAAGGAGTTTCCGGATATCTGTTTTGACTGCTCCACGCCCGATGGCATGTTCTCGAGTGGATCGTTCGAGATACACCAGGCAGGCTTTAAAAAAGACAGTCCTATCAAGCGCATCGTGATGCGCGGTATGCGTGCACGTGGCGGGTACCACGAGGAACAGTATTTCGACCAGTCGATCGGTGACATCCTGCGCCACGATGTGTGCAAGATCAACTGTCGCGTGACCTCGCCCGAGCTGGAGCGCGACCTTAAGGCGTATTTGGCCGAGCGCTCGGACCGTGTGGTCAACGCGCCGTTCGATCCGGTGATGTTCGAGATCACGGACGTGGCGTGCAACAAGGGCGAAAGTGTGGCCTGGCTGGCGGGCTACTACGGTATTGCCGAGGACGAGGTCGCGGTCTACGGCGATGGCGGCAACGATATCGCCATGCTCAAGCGTTTCCGCCACAGCTACGCGACCAAAAACGCAAGCGATGCAGCCAAGGCCGCCGCGAGCGCGACCATCGGCAGCTGCATGGTCCACGCCGTCCCCAAACACATGCTCGCCACCATGCGCAAGCAGAATTCCCGCACCGTCATCGAATAATGTGACAAAGGGGCAGCCCCTTTGTCACAGGGGTCTGTGTGCTTGGAATACGAACATATATTCGTATATATAACTAGGCTCTGGTAGAATCGGTATCGTTGACGGCAGTTCCATGTGCCGGGCAGCGCCCTCCATCTGATGGGAGGTGATGCCCATGACCGATTTGATTGATTTCGTGAGACTTCTGACCGCTCTGGTCTCGTTCTTCACGGCGCTTGTCGGCCTTTCCGAGGCACTCAAGCAGCGTTCGAAGCGCAACAGAAGGGGTCGCCGCCGCTAAGGCGTTGACCCCCTAATGCAAACAACGGCGCTGCCCAGCTTTGCAGAACTTGGGCTGCCGTCGACATTATTCTACCCACGAATGACTTTTTGGACAATTGGTAACGCCGCTTCAAAAGCCAGGCACAACTGGCACAACCTAGGCGGTCGCTGAATGCGACAAAGGGACTGCCCCTTTGTCACATCCAAAATATTGCCTTTACGTGTTGATGCACACGGTGTGCAATAATACTCGCACTGTGCAATAGCGCACAGGCTGAGTAACAAGGAGGACGCTTGTCCCAGCTCGAGAAATGTGATCGCCGGTCCCTTCGCTCGCAGCGTGCCCTTCGCCAGGCACTTGCCAGCGAGCTTGCCGAAAGCGGCGACCTTTCGCGCATTAATGTCGCGTCGCTCACCGAGCGCGCCGGCCTTACGCGCCGTACGTTCTATTCGCACTACCGCGATATCCCCGACTTTATCAATCAAATCGAGGACGGCTTGCTGGCCGAGATCCGTGAGCGCATTGAGCTCATCACCGCAGCTCAGCTGCCCGATCTCTATCACAACATCGATGAGCTCGAGCCGGCGCCCGGTTCGGTTGAGCTGCTGCGTTATCTTGCGGCCAACCGCGACTTAATCGGTGCGCTGTTGGGTCCGGGCGGCGACCAGGCCTTCATTAAAAGGATCATCGACACTGCTCGTGAGGCTGTGGTGCCTCGTGCACAGACGGGTATTTTGGGCCTGGCGCTGGGCACGTTCTTTGACTACTACGTCACCTACGTCGTGAGTGCCGAGGTCGGTATGATTCAGCGCTGGTTTGAGCGTGGGCTTACCGAATCGCCCGAGGCCATGGCGCGCATTATGACGGTGCTCGCCTTTGTGCGCCCCGGCGACCTGTATGGCCAACCTATCGATATCAACGTGCCGGAATACGGCATGAAGCTATTGAATCTGCAGCTCGAGGACGCGGTCGACACCACCGCAACCGTCGAGTCCAACAACTAAGAGGAGAGACAATGAGCAAACTCGTCGAGGGCATTAAGGACCGTATGGTCGCTGCCGCGCGTGAGGCTGCGCCCGCCGTGGTGGATGCCGCGCAGAAGGCCGCGACCGCAGCTGCCGAGAAAGTTGCCGAGGCAGTTGCCGATGCCAAGAACGCGGCAGGGGAGACGCTCACTGCCGACGCAGCCACGCCCAACGTTGCCGAGTCCGTAGCCGCCACCCACGCCCCCGAAGGCGCGATCTTCAACCCCGAGAACGCTCGTGGCAACCTGCACCTGGGCATCGACGTGGGCTCCACCACCGTTAAGCTCGCCGTGCTCAACGACGACAACCAGATCGTCTACGCCAAGTACCAGCGCCACCACACCGATGTCCGCGCTTGCGCCCGCGACCTGTTCGAGGGCGCTGCGACCGTGCTGCCGACGGCCCAGATGACCTGCGCCATTACCGGCTCGGGCGGCCTGCTGCTGTCCCAGTGGCTCGACCTGGAGTTTGTCCAGGAGGTCATCGCCAGCAAGCGTGCCGTCGAGACCCTCATTCCGGCCACCGATGTCGCCATCGAGCTGGGCGGCGAGGACGCCAAGATCATCTACTTCGACAACGGCATCGAGCAGCGCATGAACGGCACCTGCGCCGGTGGCACGGGCGCGTTCATCGACCAGATGGCAACCCTGCTGCACACCGATGCCAGTGGTCTCAACGAGCTCGCGGCCAACGCCACCACCATCTATCCCATCGCCAGCCGCTGCGGCGTCTTTGCCAAGACCGACGTCCAGCCACTGCTCAACGAGGGTGCCCGCCCCGAGGACGTGGCCGCCTCCATCTTCCAGGCTGTCGTGACCCAGACCATCTCGGGCCTGGCGTGCGGCCGTCCCATCCGCGGCAACGTCGCCTTCCTGGGCGGCCCGCTGCAGTACCTCTCCGAGCTGCGCCACCGCTTCTACCTCACGCTCAACCTGGACGAGGAGCACCGCATCGTGCCCCAAAACGCTCACCTGTTTGTGGCGAGCGGCGCTGCCATGGCGCACGAGTCCAACAAGCTCAGCACGTTCCCGCAGCTCATCGAGGCTATCGATGCCCTGGGTGACACACAGGGTGCCGAGGTCGAGCGCCTGGATCCGCTCTTTGCCACCGACGAGGACTTCGCCGAGTTCAAAACCCGCCACGACCAGGAAGTCGTCCCCAAGGGCAAGCTCGACGGCTACACCGGCCGCGTGTTCATCGGCATCGACGCCGGCTCCACCACCATGAAGGCCGCGCTCGTGGGCGAGGACGGTCAGCTGCTGCACACCTGGTACGGCAACAACAACGGCGACATCCTTGGCACGGCCAAGGTCATCATGGCCGATTTCTACAACCACATCCCCGCCGGCTGCACCATCGGCCACGTGACAACTACGGGCTACGGCGAGGCGCTGCTCATCGAGGCGCTCAAGGCCGACTCCGGCGAGATCGAGACCGTTGCGCACCTGCGCGGCGCCAAGGCGTTCCTGCCCGGCGTCGAGTTTATTCTGGACATTGGCGGCCAGGACATGAAGTGCCTGCGCGTCAAGGACGGCGTGATCGAGCACATCATGCTCAACGAGGCCTGCTCGTCGGGTTGCGGTAGCTTTATCGAGAGCTTCGCCGTCTCTATGAATATGGACGTGCGCGCGTTCGCAAACGCTGCCATCCATGCCAAGGCCCCGGTCGACCTGGGCAGCCGCTGCACGGTCTTTATGAACTCGCGCGTCAAGCAGGCGCAAAAGGAAGGCGCCACGGTGGGCGACATTGCGGCCGGCCTGTCCTATTCCGTCATCAAGAACGCCCTGTTCAAGGTCATTAAGCTGCGCGACCCCAAGGAGATCGGCAGCCAGGTGATCGTCCAGGGCGGCACCTTTATGTCCGATGCGACGCTGCGCGCGTTTGAGCAGCTCACCGGCGTTCATGCCGTGCGTCCCGACATCGCCGGCTGCATGGGCGCCTACGGTGCGGCCTTGCTCGCCCGCGATCGCGCCGGCGCCGACGGCACCTCGACCATCCTCTCGGCCGAGGACATCGCACACCTCACCGTGACGCAAAAGCATGTCCGCTGCGGCCGTTGCTCTAACAACTGCCAGCTTACCGTCAACGACTTTGGCGGCGGCAGGCGCTTCATTACCGGCAACCGCTGCGAGAAGGGCGCCGGCCACAAAAAGCAAAAGACCGAGGCCCCCAACCTCTTCAAAAAGAAAAACGAGTTGCTGTTTAACCGCGAGGTGCTGAGCCCCGACGAGGCCCCGCGCGGCACCGTCGGCATCCCGCGCGCGCTCAACATGTACGAGAACTACCCCTTCTGGCATGCATTCTTTACGCGCCTGGGCTTTAGCGTGCAGCTGTCCGACCAGTCGAGCAAAAAGACCTACCAGGCGGGCATCGAGTCCATGCCGTCCGAGAGCGTGTGCTACCCGGCAAAGATGAGCCACGGCCATGTGATGAACCTTATCGACCGCGATGTCGACTTCATCTGGATGCCGTGCGTGCGTTGGGAGCGCAAGGAGGATCCGACGGCTGGCAACTGCTATAACTGCCCTATCGTCATGAGCTACCCCACGGCGTTGGCACTCAACATCGACGAGATCCGCGAGCAGAACATCGAGTTCCTGTACCCATTTGTGCCCTATCACGATAAGACCGAGCTCAAGCGTCGTCTGTACCAGGTGCTCGCCGTCGACCGTGTGGCCGATGCGCAAGCCGGTCGCGGTCGCGTGCGCGGTCCCAAGATCACGCGCTCCGAGGTCGATGCCGCCGTCAACGCTGCCTTTGAGGCCGACGCGCGCTTCCACGAGGACATCCAGACCATGGGCGAGGAGGCCCTTAAGTGGGTCGAGGACCACGGCGGCCACGGCATTGTGCTCGCCGGTCGTCCCTACCATAACGACCCCGAGATCAACCATGCCCTGCCCGAGCTTATCTCGAGCTTTGGCTTTGCGGTCTTTACCGAGGATTCGCTCGCGCATCTCGTGAAGCCCGAGCGCCCGATTCGCGTCGTCGACCAGTGGATGTACCACAGCCGCCTATACGCCGTCGCCCGTTTTGTGACGATGCGCAACGATCTGGACCTGATTCAGCTCAACTCTTTCGGCTGCGGCCTCGATGCCCTGACCACCGATCAGGTGCAGGAGATTCTGGAAGCCAGCGGCAAGATCTATACCGTGCTCAAGATCGACGAGGTATCCAACCTGGGCGCCGCGCGCATCCGCATTCGCTCGCTCATGGCCGCGCTCAAGGACCAGGAGGCCGAGCGCCTGGCAGAGGCCATGGCCGCGGGCGAGGCCTACGAGCAGGGCGATGCCGCGCCGGTGGCGCCCTCCACGGACGCTCCCGCGTTCGCGAGCCGCAAGTATACGTTCGAGGCGCAGCGCGAGAGTGCCTCGACCGCATGGCCCAAGGTACCCTTTACCGAGCAGATGCGCGAGGAGGGCTACACCATCCTGTGCCCGCAGATGGCGCCGATCCACTTTGACCTGGTCAAAGAGGTGTTCCGCGGTGCCGGCTACAACTTGGAGCTGCTGCCCTCGACCGACCATGACGCCGTCGAGGCGGGCCTGCGCTACGTGAACAATGACATCTGCTATCCGTCGATTCTGGTGACGGGTCAGATTATGGAGGCCATCGAGAGCGGTCGGTACGATCTGTCCAAGACGGCTGTGGTCATCAGCCAGACCGGCGGCGGCTGCCGTGCCACCAACTACATCGCACTCATCCGCAAGGCCCTGCGCGAGAGCGGCCACCCCGAGATTCCGGTGATCTCGCTTTCGGCCGTGGCGCTCGGCGAGGACAACCCCGGCTTTAAGGTTACGCCGGCGCTGCTTAAGCAGGCAGTCTACGCGGTGCTCTTTGGCGACGTGATGATGCAGATGCTCTACCGCTGCCGCCCGTACGAGGCCACGCCCGGTGCCGCCAACGCACTCTATGAGGAGTACATGGCGCGCGCCCGCAAGCTGGCGCCTAAGTTTAACCGCCACAACTACACCAAGCTGTGCCGCGAGGCCATCCGCGCGTTCGACACCATGCCGCTCGTGGGCGAGGGCACCAAGCCGCGCGTGGGCGTGGTTGGCGAGATCCTGGTCAAGTTCCATCCCACGGCCAACAACCACGTGGTCGACGTTATCGAGCGCGAGGGCTGCGAGGCCGTAGTACCGGGCCTGCTCGACTTCTTCCTGTACTCCATGAGCAACGCCGAGCTGCAGAAAGACGAGCTGGGAAGCTCTGCCACTACGCGCGCTGGTATGCAGGCGCTCATCAAGCTCGTGGACTGGATGCGCACGCCGGTGGAGGAGATGCTCGAGAAGTCCCGCCGCTTTGAGGCACCCGAGCGCATCGGCACCATGGCCGACAAGGCCCGCACGGTGCTTTCGGTGTGCAACAACATGGGCGAAGGCTGGCTGCTCACGGCCGAGATGCTCGACCTGATTGACCATGGCGCGCCCAACATTATCTGCACGCAGCCCTTCGCGTGCCTGCCCAACCACGTGGTGGGCAAGGCCGTGATCAAGGAGCTGCGCCGCCAACATCCCGAGAGCAACATCGTCGCGGTGGACTACGACCCCGGTGCATCCGAGGTCAACCAGCTCAACCGCATTAAGCTCATGATTAGCGTGGCCAAGGAAAACATGCGCGCCGGTAAAGGCTTTAAGCTCGAGAAGGTGGCGCCGCTCGCGATGGACGAGGTCACCGGCCAGATGCGTGCCCATGATGGCTGCGTGAGCTGTGGACCGGCCAGTGAGGAGGCCGTTGCATCGGTCGCCAAGCGTTTGGGACACGGCATTAAGAAGTAGCTGGCCTGCTATGGGCTGGATATGAGACAAACGGGTGGTAGCCGTACCGGCCACCACCCGTTTTTGCTGGACATATGTTGCGCAAATGACCTTGCTACAGCCTTCCGTGGGCTGCCCGATTTTTGGGTCGGCTCGGGTTCTGGGGACAAGCCGCTGCAGGCTCAGGGCGATTTTTCGCTCAATGCAGGCCGGCACAGCGTGACCTATCTGCCAAACGACGAGACGACCGCTACGGTCTGCCCATCGCCACCTACGAGATGGAAGCCGAGAAGTACATCTACCGCGTGTACAAGTACGAGCTGTAGGGCCGCGCTTAGGTTTGACCAATGGAGTATGAAAACACGCCGTTCGCCGATGCTCCTTCCGCGAGTGGCAGCCATATGGTTTGATGTTAGAAACATATAGTTGTCGCCAGCCTGCTGGCGACGTTCCCCCTGATATCGGAGGTTCCAGGTATGTTTCGCGCTCCGTTAAACAGCTATCGGTTGGGCTAACATGGGTCGCCGTGCTATTTCGATAACCCTTGCAGTGGTCTGCCTGGCTGTGCTCCTGGGCGCTACAGGGCTGTTTGCTATAAGCCGAGAAACGTCCTATATGCAGGAATGCGCTTCCGAAGGGTTTGCCATTGACGGTTACTATCGGGACGACAAAACGAGTCGGGAAACCCTGGCTTTTCTTGAGGAGGACAACTGTCGATGGCAGCTGGTCGACCAAAACGGAATCTGCACAGACGGGCAGTTTAAGCGTACGGATGACCCCAACATCCTGGTATTAAAGAAGGAAAACGGCGAAGAATTCGGCACGGTTCACGTTGCGTATATATCGCGCCGACGCAATCAGGGGCAGATTTACCTAATTAGAGATACTAAGGTGACCCGATTTTATCTTGTGAGCACCGATCCGGCGTTTACGGTGGAGTCTGGCGATGTCGATGCGGACGTCTGATTCACGGCAATAAAACGGCGAGTATGGCGCGGGTGCGAACTGCGCCCCGCCATTTGCTCGTGTCCGTATCGCGTCTGCGCCTCGTTGTAACTTGCGTCCGTGCGAGCATTCGTCCCGCGCTGGCATTACTCCACATCAAACTCCACGCGATCGAGTTCGGGCACGTTGAGGTCGATGAGCTTGCGGGCGACGTGGCGGTCGTGCGCCCCGAGCGCCTCGCTTGTCGTCACATGGGCGACAATCTCGCGCTCGACGATGCCCTCCTCGTCGCCTTCGGTGGTCGAGGTTTCGACGGCGACGGTGTAATCCTTAAAGCCCGGCAGCACCGCGGCAAGCTCGCGTGTGGTCTCGGTGACGCCATAGCCGTCCTGCACGCCGGCCTGCGCCGAGCCAATGGACCCCGCGGTCATGACGATGCAGGGGATGGCAAAGACTACCGTACCCACAATGATGCGGCGGCGCACCTTGCGTGACAGCTCGTTGACCTCGGCGTCTTCTTCGGCGGTCACAATGCCGTCGCCGTTAAGGTCGCGCTTGAGCGGCACGCGCAGAAGAAGTAGTACGGCTTCGGCCGCGAGTGCGATAAAGACTACGTTGATGCCAAACTCGTAGAGCGCCGAGAGAAACAGCGACCCG
>URWC01000041.1 GCA_900551555.1 uncultured Collinsella sp.
GTTTGGTAGAAAGTGAGGTGAGATTATGAGTAGACCATTTAGTTACAAGGTCGTTCAGCAGCTCATGGAAGGTCCCAACGCGGGCTCCAATGCGCTAACTATCCCTGAGGGTCTGACGGTCGATCAAGTCGCCGACCGTGTGGCCCAGGCCTACGATGGCATCTCTAAGGAAGACTTCCTCAACCAGGCTAAGGCCTCCAACTACGTGGACGACTATAGCTTCCTTAAGGGCGCCGCCAACGACTCGCTTGAGGGTTTCTTGTTCCCCAAGACTTATTCGTTGGGCGATTCGCCGACGGTCGATGACGTGATTCGCGCTATGCTCGATCAGTTTAAGACCGAGTACAAGTCGCTTGACTTTGCGAGCTGCGAAGCCAAGATCAAGGAGCGCTATGGTGTGGAGATGTCCGACTACGACATCGTCAACTTGGCCTCTATCGTTGAGCGCGAGGGCCTCAACGCCGATCAACGTGCGCACGTGGCCTCGGTCTTCTACAACCGCCTTGCCGGCAAGCTCGACGGTCTGCGCTATCTCAACAGCGATGCGACCATGATGTATGTCACCGGTGGCGAGGTTACCGCCGACGACCTGCAGAGCGATAGCCCGTATAACACCTATAAGCATGAGGGCCTGCCGCCCACGCCCATCTGCTCTCCGTCGCTCGAGGCACTCAAGGCCACGCTTGAGCCGACCGACTCCGATGACCTGTATTTCTACATTACGCAGGACGAGGAGTACTTCTCGCAAACCTACGAAGAGCATCAACAGTCTTGGAATTAGCATGAGGATTTTTAGCCCCAAACGATACGTTGCCTCGGTCGATCGCATCGACCTTGATGCCCTGTGGGCCGACGGCAAACGCGCCATTCTGCTCGATCGCGATAACACCCTGGTGCCGCGCGACACCGAGCAGGTTCCCGCCGCGGTTTCCGCTTGGCTCGATGCCGCCCGCGCCAAAGGCTTTAAGCTGTGCATGGTGTCCAACAACTGGCATCGCGACCAGGTCATGAGCTCTGCACGCGAGCTGGGACTCGAGGCCATCAGCCACGCCATGAAGCCGGCGCCGTTTGCCCTCAAGGCGGGTCTTAAGCGCCTCGGCGCCACGGCCGACGAGGCGGTGCTGATCGGTGATCAGCTCTACACGGACGTGTGGAGCGGCAATTTTGCCGGCGTCGATACTATCCTGGTTAAGCCGCAGGCAACCCAGGACCTGTGGTACACGCAGATCTTCCGTATCTTTGAGCGCCGGGCCCTGCGCGACCTTCCCTGCGAGGAATAGGTTTCGCCATGTCTCAGCACATCAAACACGGCTGCGACCATATCTTCTTTATCGGCTTTTTGGGCGCGGGCAAATCGACGCTTGCGCGCAACGTCGGCACTATGTTCAAGCGGCGTTTTATCGATACCGACCGCCTGGTCGTGCGCCGTTGCGGCAAGTCGGTAACCGAGATTTTTGAGACCGAGGGCGAGGATCGTTTTCGCGAGCTCGAGACCTCGGCGCTCCGTTCGCTCCAAAGCGAGCGCAGCCTGTTGGTTTCGTGCGGGGGCGGTATCGTCGAGACGCCGGTGAATATTGAGCTGATGCACGAAATGGGTACGTGCGTGTACCTCGAGGGCGACTTCGAGGATTCGATTCGCCAGATTCGTCGGTCCGACACGCGCCCCGATTTCCGTTCGCCCGAGCATGCCGCGCGCCTGTTTGAGCATCGCCGTCCGCTGTATCGCCAGGCCGCCGATATTACCCTTGATATTCGCAACAAGTCCTTCGAGGACGTTTCCTACCTTTGTGCCGAGATGCTTTTGGAGCGTGGACTGCTATGATTCGCCGTCAACTGATCAATTTCCAAAACCGCAGTGTCGATGTCCGCGTCGGATTGGGCGCGTTCGATGAGCTGCCGCGCATGTTTGCCTCGGCCGTGGGCAAGCCTAAGCGCGCGATGGTGGTTTGGAACGACGCCACATCCGAGCGTTTTGGTGAGGTCGTCGAGCATGCGCTGGTCGACGCCGGTTTTGCCGTGTCGCTGCTCGTCCTCGAGGTTTCGCCTGCTGGTGCCACGCTGGCCGACGCCGATGCTATCTTTGGCGCCCTGTCTGCCAACCGCATCACCTGCGACGATCTGGTTGTCGCTGTTGGCGATGCCGCAACCTGTTCGGTTGTTGGCTGGTGCGCCAACCAGTGGTGTGGCCGAACCGAGTGCGCGCTGCTGCCGACGACCTTCGACGCCATGCTCACGGTCGCGACGACCATGAAGCCGCTCGTCGCCTCGTTGGCCAATGCGCTTCCCGCTATCGCGTTCCGTCCCGAACCGGGCTTGGTTGTGTGTGATCTCGACCTTGTTCGCGAGGCGGAACCCGAGGACCTCAAGTTCGGCTATGCGGTACTTGTTGGCACCATGCTTTCGAGCAGCAAGTCCCGCTGGAATCAGTTTACTGAGACCGTCCCCGAGATTCTCGCGGGCGAGGAGGTCGCACTCGTCAATGCCGTTCAATGGTCTCAGACTGCCCGCAAGGACGTGCTGACGGCCACGAACCCGAGCGCTCGCCATGCGCTCGATTTTGGCAAGACGGGGGAGCGCACCCTGCGCGCTTGCTTGGGCGATGCCGCTTCGCAGGTCCCTGCCTACCAGCTGTTGTCCGAGGGCATGCGCTTTGAGGCGCGCCTAGCACACGATGCCTGCGACTTCGATATCGACTATGTGTTTGATCTCGATGACTGCCTGGAGGACTTTGGCATCGAGGAGCTTGCCTTCGACTTGGAGCCTGCCGCATATATCGAGGAGTTCCGCAGACAGCAGTTTGTCCGCTCGAACCGCAGCATGCTGCCGCTGCCCGCGGCGCTCGGCGCCATTCGCCTAACGAGCGTCGAGGACGAGGTTCTTGAGCGCCATGCTCACGCCTACTTGGCTTCTCGTAAAGAACTTCTCTAAGATTTATTGACTTCCATCGTCTTTCGTATCATGTTGAGGGGCGGGTTTCCAATCGGTTGCGGATCGCATGCGATTCCGTCGTTCGGTTGAGACCCGTCCCGTCTATATTGAGACAACAAGAAAGGAATCTGCATGTCTGAGTTTGCTGCCGGTCCTGCCGGTCGTATCGAGCGTGTCCGTGCCCTGATGGTCGAGCGTGGCTACGACGCCATCGTGGTGCGCGACGAGGCCAACCTTCGTTGGCTTACGGGCGTGAAGGGCGTCTTCGACTACACCTTCGAGTTCCCGCACGCTGCGTTTATTACGGCCGACCAGTGCCTGTTCCACACCGACTCGCGCTACCTCAACAGCTTTGAGGAGAACACGCCAGCCGGCAGCCCCTGGGTCTACGACATGGATGAGGGCACCATCCCCGGTTGGGTCGCCGGCAAGATCGCGGCCAACAAATGCCGCGTCTGCGCTGTCGAGGATGATATGCAGATTAATTTCTACCAGGGTATTCAGCGCGGCCTGGAGGACCGTTCCGTCGCCTGTATGCTGCCGCTGATGCACGACGATATCCGCAAGATGCGCGCCATCAAGGACGCCGAGGAGATTGAGCTCATGCGCCATGCGCAGTCGATCACCGATGCCGCCTTCCAGCACATGCTCGGCTTTATTAAGCCTGGTATGACCGAGAAGCAGGTTCGCAACGAGCTCGAGAACTTTATGTTCGCCAACGGCGCCGACAGCCTTGCCTTCGGCTCCATCGTGGCGAGCGGTCCCAACACCGCCAACCCGCATGCCGTGCCGAGCGACCGCGTGATCGAGAAGGGCGACTTCGTCCTCATGGATTACGGCGCGGGCTACTGCGATTATCGTTCCGACATGACGCGCACCGTCGTGATGGGCGAGCCTACCCAGGAGCAGCTCGACCTGTACGCGCTCGTGCGCCGTACGCACGAGGAGTGCGTTGCCGCCATCCATCCGGGTGTCGAGGGCAACGACATTTTCAAGCTTTCCAAGAAGATCATCGGCGATGCCGGCTATGGCGATTACTACAACCATGGCCTGGGCCACGGCGTGGGCATCGACATCCACGAGCTGCCCAACTTTAACCGCAGCAAGAACATCATTGAGGTCGGCTCGGTTATTACCATGGAGCCCGGCGTCTACCTGCCCGGTGTGGGCGGCGTGCGCCTGGAGGACTACGGCGTCGTCACCGAGAACGGCTACGAGCCCTTCACCAAGACCCCGCATGACCTGCACGTCATCGATTGCTAGCCCATTTCGATAGATTTTTGGGGCGGGGCGTCCGGAGCAATTCGGACGCCCCGCGTTCTCTTTTTATGCGCTCGCCGCAGGCGCCGTCTGCAAGTGTATAATTTCTGTCGTATGTAATTTGGACGCCTGTGCGTTCTGCCCATAACAAGAAAGGTCGCTATGCCTACCATTTCTACCGCCGATTTCAAGAACGGCCTCGGTCTCCGCATCAAGGACAAGGTCTACACCATCGTCGAGTTCCAGCATGTCAAGCCGGGCAAGGGCGGCGCGTTTGTGCGCTACAAGACCCGCGACATCAAGAGCGGCCGCGTCGTCGAGAACACCTGCAACGCCGGCACCAAGTTCGAGAGCGTCATGCTCACCACCCGTGAGTTCCAGTACCTCTACAACGATGGCACCGACTACATCTTCATGGACAACGAGTCCTATGAGCAGGTTCCCGTTCCCGAGGACATGGTGGGCGAGAACTCCAAGTGGCTGCGCGAGAACGACATCTGCCAGCTGCTTTTCGCCGACGATGAGCTCATGGGCGTGACTCCGCCGATGTTCATCGAGACCACCATCGTCCAGACCGACCCGGGCTTTAAGGGCGACACCGTCCAGGGTTCCACCAAGCCGGCCACGATCGATACCGGCGCTGTCATCCAGGTCCCCATGTACCTCAACGAGGGCGAGGTCATCAAGGTTGACACCCGCGACGGCAAGTTCGTCTCCCGCGTCTAGCAACCAACTCTTCTAGGAGGACTCATGCCCCAGGAAATCAAGATTGACGGCATCGGCATTTCGCCCGATGTTCTGACCGCCATCGTCTCGCGCGCCGTGTCGGATGTCGAGGGCATCGCCTCCGTTGGCGTCAAGGACCTTGCCACCAACCTTGTCTCCATGATGCTCTCGTCCAAGGCCCCGGCTTCCGAGCCGGCGGTCGAGGCCGAGGTCGTTGGCGGCAAGCTCGCACTCACCGTGCGTGTCGTGGTGTTCTTTGGCTATCCGTTCAAGAAACTCGCCGAGGCCGTCCGCGTCGCCGTGGTCGCCGCCATCGATGCTCAGGTGGGCGTCGAGGTTGAGCGCGTTGACGTTTGCATTGACGGCCTCGTTTTCCCCAAGGAGTAACCTTTGAGCCTTAAGGTTTATCGCGGGCGCACGCTTGCCCGCAGTCAGGCGCTGCAGCTGCTGTTCCAGGCCGAGGCCACGGACAGCCCGCTCGAGCGCGTCCTCGAGGGCGATTTCCTGATCTCGAAGGGCCCCCTCGACCCCTATGCGCTTGAGCTTTGTCGTGGTGCCTACGAGCATATCGATCGCATCGACTGTGCCCTGCGCGCCGTCGCCAAGAACTGGGATCTTATGCGCATGCCCGGCGCCGACCGCAACCTGCTGCGTATCGCCGTCTACGAGATGCGCTTCCTCACCGACGAGGAGGTCTCGGACGCCATCGTGATCAACGAGGCCGTCGAGCTTGCCAAGGCCTATGGCACCGACCAGTCCGCTTCGTTCGTCAACGGCGTGCTGGGCAAGATCGCTCGCAGCGAGGAGCTGCCGGGCGAGGACCTGTACCAAGAGCTGCTGGCCGAAGATCGCGCTCGCGAGGAGGCACAGGCTGCCGAGGCTGCCGCCAAGGTTGCGGTTGCCCAGGCTGAGGCTGGCGTGCTGGCCGAGGATGCGGACGCCGCCGAGGCTGTTGTCGACTCCGTCGAGGAGTAGCCATGCCAGAGGGTTCCGTCCGCAATTTCGACGAGATCTCGGACCGTCTGGATCAGATCATCGCTACCGTTCGCTCCAAGGATACGTCCTTGGAGCGTTCACTCGATCTGTTTGACGAAGCGATTGAGCTGGGCTCCCGCGCGGTCGATATGGTCGACAAGTTTGAGCTGACGCCGCGTGAGGCCGACAAGCTCGAACAGGAATACGATGAGGATGCGGCAAACGAATCCCAGGATAGCTAGGCCGCATCTCCGGATACGAATGGTTGATGGCATTCATGAAACGCGTGCGTCTTGATGACGAACTGATTTCACAGGGCATCTGCGCCGATCGCGCGGATGCCCTTCGCACTCTTATGGCGGGCTTGGTCTCGAGTGGGGGCGAGCGTTTGACTTCGCCGGGCCTTAAGGTAATCCCGGGCCTGCCGCTGCACGTTAAGGGGCGCATTCCCTATGTTGGCCGCGGCGGTCTTAAGCTCGAAGGCGCGCTTGATGCGTTTGGCATCAATCCGACGGGCCTTGCCTGTCTGGATGTGGGCTGCTCTACCGGTGGCTTTACCGATTGCCTGCTCAAGCGCGGAGCTGCGACCGTTGTCTCGGTGGACGTTGGTCGCGCCCAGTTCGATTGGTCGTTACGTCAGGACGATCGCGTGTCGCTGCATGAGCGCACAAACGTGACGCAGCTGCCTGAGCTTGGCTATGCCGGCGCCATCGACCTGGCAGTGTGTGATGTCTCGTTTACCAGCATCGCGAACATTATCGATGCGGTGCTGGCGTGCCTGGCGCCTACGGGTGCATTCTGCACGCTCGTAAAGCCGCAGTTTGAGGCTCCGGCGGCGCTGGTGGGCGAGGGCGGCATCGTGACCGATCCCGCCGTGCGCCGCGATACACTCGTTGCGGCAGTTGAACTCTTTGCTGCCAAGGGGCTGTTCCCGGTCGATGTGTGCGTGTCGCCCATTCATGGTGCCAAGGGAAACGTTGAGTTTTTCCTGTACGGCACGAGGTATGCCCCCGGCGGACGTACCGACGATGAGCTGCAATCCCAGGTATCGGTTTTGAGCGAGAAAGCTGCAACGCTATGAAGGTCTTTCTGGTTCCCAATTACTACAAGCAAGAGGCGGTCGAGAGCGGCCTGATGCTCGAGCTTTGGCTGACGCGCCAGGGCTATGAGGTCGCATGGGCTGCCGACCAGCGATCGAAGATTCAGAGCACGCCTGATATTGACGGCTCCGATCTGGTCATTACGCTCGGCGGCGACGGTACGTTGCTGCGCGCTGCCCGCATCCTCAACCATCGCGAGATTCCTATCCTCGGTCTTTCCTATGGTCACCTGGGCTTTTTAACTGCTGCGAGCCCCGAGGAGCGCGACATTCTTAAGGTCGTGAGCGACGCCCTTTCCGGCGAGCTGCACGTGAGCCGTCGCGCCACCATCGCTGCGGATATCGTGTCAGTGCGCGATGATGGCACGAAGGATGTCGTGCGCACATTCGCCCTCAACGACATGGCGCTCACGCGCGGCCCCCTGTCCGATATGGTCGAGTTCGACATCACGGTGTCGGGCCATCATATCGACCGCCTGCGCGGTGACGGTGTTGTCGTTTCGACAGCGACCGGCTCCACCGGCTATGCGCTTTCCGCCGGTGGCCCCATCGTGAGCCCCGATTACACGGGCATGGTCTGCGTGCCCATCGCTCCACATACCATTCAGGCTCGCGCTTTCTTGACTTCGCCGAGTGATGTCGTCGAGATCTTTATGTCCGATGATCGCCCGAGCGTTCCGGCAATCGCCATCGACGGACAGTTTATTACCTGCGATGGCACGGTCGAGAGCGTGGCTGTGCGTCGCGGTCCCGGCGATGTGCTGCTGCTGGATTACGGCCCCGAGAGCTTCTATAACTCGGTTAGCCGTGTGTTCTACGGAGTGCGTCATGATCGATGAGCTGCAGGTTTCCAACATTGCACTCATTCGCGAGGCGACGTTGGTTCCGAGCGCGGGCCTAACGGTTCTGACTGGAGAAACCGGCGCCGGTAAGACCGCGCTGCTCTCGGCCCTCAAGCTTATTTTGGGCGAGCGCGCGGATTCGTCAACGGTGCGCGAGGGTGAGGCGCTGGCGAGCGTTGAGGCGCGACTCTTCGACGGGCCGCACGACCCGGAGGGCTTCACGGTCCAGCGCAGCCTTTCTGCCGAGGGCCGCAGCCGCGTGAAGATTGACGGCCGCATCGCCAGTGTGCGCGAGCTTTCGGAGCGCGTTGGCGTGATGATGGATCTGTGCGGCCAGCACGAGCACCAGCGCTTGCTCGATCCGACGCATCACGTTGCGATGGTCGATGCGTGGGCGGGACGCTCTGCGCTCGAGGCGCTCGAGCACTACCGTGCTTGCTTTAAAGCCTCGCGCGCGGCCGCTAAGGAGGTCCGTCGCGTTGAGGAGGCCTCGCGTGCGCAGGGGAGCCGCGTCGAGGAGGCGCGCTTTGCCCTCGAGCGCATCGGCGAGGTCGACCCCAAGCCGGGCGAGTATGAGGAACTCGAGGAACTGCTGCCGCGCTTCGAACATGCCGAGGTACTGGTTGCCACGGCTAACGATGCCCATGCATCGCTTGCCTCTGAAGGGGGAGCGCTCGATGCCGTGAACAGCGCCGTGGCAGAGCTTTCCCGAATGGCTACCGTCGATCGCAAACTGGGCGATATTGCCGATGCGCTTTCGGATGCCTGTATCTCCCTTGAGGATTGCGCGAACGAGCTTCGTGCCTATCGTGATGGCGTCGCCTTCGACCCGCGCGAGCTCGCTCGCATGCGTGAGCGGTATTCCGACCTCAAGGGCCTGTTGCGTCAGTGGGGTCCCACCATGGACGATGTTTTTGCCATGCGCGAACGCTCACAAGAGTTGCTGTCTCTGGTCGATGATGGAGATGAACAGATCAAAAAGGCGCGTGAGGCACTCGGGAGCGCCGAGCGCGAGTTGTTTGCCGCCGCCAAGGCACTTAAGCGCGCGCGGAATACCGCAGCCCCGCGCTTTTGCCACGAGGTCGGCCGCCAGATGGCTCGCCTGGAGATGGGTGGCGCCGAGCTCGTCTGGGAGTCGCGCGATCTTCCGCGTGCTGAGTGGACGCCCGTTGGTCCTTCGAGCTACGAGCTGCTATACCGCAGCGGTGCCGGTTTGACGCCGCGCCCCCTGCGTCGAATTGCGTCGGGCGGCGAGCTCAGCCGCGTCATGCTGGCAAGCAAGGTTGTCCTCGGTAACGCGGACGGTGTCGATACGCTGGTGTTTGACGAGGTCGATGCTGGTGTCGGTGGCTCCACGGCGCGTGCGCTCGCGGGCGTGCTGGCAGATCTCGCCGCTACGCATCAGGTGATTGTCGTAACCCACTTGGCGCAGGTCGCCGTCATGGCCGACAAACATTATGTTGTCAGTAAGGAACCGGGCGATGTTCCCCAGACGCATTTGGACGAGGTGACCGGCGAAGCGCGTACCGCCGAGATCGCCCGCATGTTGAGCGGCGATCAGTCCGAGGCGAGCTTGGCCCACGCCAAGCAGATGCTTGAAGAAGCTCGAGGCTAGGTTGTATCACCGGTGTTGGTGGGACAAAATAGACTGAATTTTTTGTCCCACTACGCTTTTTACTCCACAACCTTATCCGGCTGGATGAGCTCCTCGTAGTAGCTGATATGCTCGCGAGCGTCTTCAATCTCGGGCAGCAGGAAGTTGTAGATTACTTCGATGATCATCGTGGCGCTGATCTTAGAGAACGCAAAGTCGCCTGTCGTCAGCAGCGCTTCGTGGTTGACGGTATTAAAAGTGTAGTCTGCCAGACGTGCGAGCGGGGATTTGCTGTCGCTGCTGATGACGACTACGGTTGCGCCGCAGTTGCGAGCCGCTTTTGCCATGCGATTCAGTCGGCGCGATTTGCCGGAGTTTGAGATTAGCACGATGACGTCACCCGGGCGTAACGTGAGCGCAAAGCCGATTGATGTCTCGCTAATGGTGCTCGCCATGCAGCGCAGGCCCAGCTGCGAAAACTTAAACGTCGCATCGAGCGCGACCGCGTTCGTATTGCCCACAGCTGCAAACTCAATAACCCCTGCATGCTTAAGGGCATGCACAACAGCCGCCAGCGTATCGTGGTCGATTCCGTCGATGGTCGCATTAAGCTCGCTCACCTTGGCAGCCAAGATGTTCTTGAGGCTCTGCTCCATATTGTCGAGCGAGACCTCGTCAGTCAGGCCCTCGTTGCGCTGGCTTTCCAAATCCCTCGCCAACGAAAACTGAAAGCTGCGGAAGCTGCCAAAGCCAAGCTTGCGGCAGAAGCGCGAAACGGTCGCCTCGGACGTGGTGGCGGCGCGTGAGAGCTGAGCGGCCGTGAGGCGCGGCGCCTCGGACTGGTGCTCCAATATATAGTCGACAATGCGCTGCTCGGACTCGCTGTATCCCTGATGGGTACTAATGAGGGAAAGTGCGCTCTTGCTACTATCGGTCATGGATGGCTCCTGGTTGGCATGAAAATCTAACTCGATTTGCAATGCCATAGTATACGGGCATTTTCAATTACAAGATACACCTTGCTGTTTCAAGTGTTGATGGTAAACTTTCACCTACCGTTTACGGTTATGAAAGAACCTTTCACCGGAGAATTGCACCTTGTCTCTTCTCACGCGGACGGTAGGTTGGTATCTTTCAGTTGTGGAAAAACGCGCATTGAAGCGCGTGTAGGGGAGCGCCCGCGGGCGCTGTACTCAAGAAGGAGGGACACATGGCTAAGTTTGACATCATCGCCGCGACCGGTTGCCCGACCGGCATTGCGCACACCTTCATGGCTAAGGAGGCGCTGGAGAAGGCAGCTGCCGAGCGCGGTCTGACCATTAAGGTCGAGACTCATGGCCAGGTCGGTGTCGAGAACGAGCTCACCAAGAGTGAGATCGCTGGTGCCAAGGCCGTCGTCGTCGCAGCCGACAAGGATGTCCAGGCTGAGCGTTTCGCCGGCAAGCCCATGGTTTCCGTTGGTGTTTCCAAGGCCCTGTCCGTTGAGGCCGCCGGTAAGCTGATTGACCGCGCGCTCGCCGCCAAGGGTGACGACACGGTTGCAGCTGCTGCCGATATCGAGGATGAGGTCGAGGAGAAGGAGTCCATCGGCCACATCATCTACAAGCACCTCATGAACGGCGTCAGCCACATGCTGGTCTTCGTTGTTGCTGGTGGTGTTCTGACCGCTGTCTCGTTCCTGTGGGGCATTACGTCCTTCGATTCGACGGCGTCTGACTACAACAGCTTTGCTGCGATGCTCAAGATCATCGGCGGCATCGCCATGAACCTTATGGTTCCGGTGCTTTCCGCCTACATCGCCGAATCCATCGGCAAGCGCCCGGCGCTCGTCCCCGGCTTTGTTGCCGGTATGATCGCCATCCAGGGCCTGCCTGTTAACGCCGAGACCGGCATGATCGATGCCGGTGGCGCCGGCGTGGGCTTCGGCTTCCTGGGCGGCATCGTCGGCGGCTTCCTTGCCGGCTATGTCATCTTGCTGCTCGAGAAGGTCTTTGCCGGTCTGCCCAAGAATCTGGACGGCCTCAAGGCTATCTTCCTGTACCCGCTGTTCTCGACGGCTATCGTCGGCCTGGTCATGCTCGGCATTTCCGGCCCCATGGCTGCCATCAACACCGCCATGATGGACTTCCTCAAGGGCCTGTCCGCCTCTGGCGCCGTTGTCCTGGGTCTTGCCATTGGCTGCATGTGCGCCTTTGACATGGGCGGCCCGGTCAACAAGGCTGCTTACGTCACCGGTACCGCTATGCTCACCGAGGCTCTGGCCGCCGGTGTCGGCACCGACACCTATAACTTCGGCACCAACTTCATGGCTGCCGTCTCCGCCGCCTGCATCGTTCCGCCGCTGATCACCACTTTCGCCGTCATCGTTGGCAAGAAGTACTTCAGCCAGGAGGATCACGACGCCGGTGTCGTCAACCTCATCCTTGGTTGCACCCACATCACCGAGGGCGCCATTCCGTTCATGACCAAGAACATCTGGCCCGTCATGCCCATCATGATGCTCGGTTCCTCTATCGCTTCGATCCTGACCATTATGTTCAACGTTCACGATCCGGCGCCTCACGGTGGCTTCCTGGTCCTGCCCGTTGTCGAGAACGGTCCGCTTTGGGTCCTCGCGATCCTCATCGGCGCTGTGGTCGGTGGCATCCTGTTCGTGGCCTTCAAGAAGTACGACTTCGAGAAGAACCAGAAGGCCGCTCCTGTAGCCAAGCCCGTTGAGGCTCCCAAGGCCGCTGCCGTCGAGGCCCCCGAGGCCGAGGCTGCTGACTTCGTGAAGGTCGAGAACGTCTTTGTCGCCGAGGACTTCGCTTCTCGTGACGAGGCTCTGAGCTTCGTTTCCAACCAGGCTGTCAAGGCCGGTATCGCCAGCGACGCCGACGCCGTGTTGAACGCCTTCCTGGCCCGCGAGGCCGAGGGCACCACGGGCATGATGGAGGGCTTCGCCATCCCGCATGCCAAGTCCGACGCCATTACCGAGGCTGCTGTTATCGTCGTCAAGGACGAGTCCGGCGTGACCGGTTGGGACACCATGGACGGCGCTCCCGTCAACGTGGCTATCGCCCTGCTCATCCCCGGTGCACAGGCCGGCACTACGCACCTCAAGATCCTGTCCAAGGTCGCCGAGGCGCTCATGGACGAGGACTTCCGTGCCACCGTCAAGGGTTCCACCGACGCCGCCGAGATCGCCAAGACGATCAACGCCCGCCTGGTCTAATTCCACGGTACGCGAATAACATCGCCCCCTGTATATAAGGCGGAGTCCCTCTCCAGGGCCTCCGCCTTTTTTTCTATCCCTCCCATAAGTTGCGGTGAAATAGGGACTGTTTAAACGATTCAACCCCAAATTCAGTCCCTA
>URWC01000042.1 GCA_900551555.1 uncultured Collinsella sp.
TGCGTGAAGGCACTTCCCTCGTTGCAAGCAATATGTAGCCGCTTGCCTACATCAGGCGCAGGCTGACGTCCTTGAGCTGGGCGCCAGAAACGGCACTCGGGGCGCCCGACATGAGGTCGGAGCCGCTGGCCGTCTTGGGGAACGCCATGACGTCGCGGATGGAGTCGGAGCCGGTGAGTAGCATGCACACGCGGTCCAGGCCCAGAGCGAAACCGCCCATCGGGGGCGCACCAAACTTGAGAGCCTCCATGAGGAAGCCGAACTGCGACTCGGCGCGCTCCTCGGTAAAGCCCAGGAGCTTGAGCATGGACATCTGCATCTCGGCGTTGTGGATACGCATACCGCCGCCACCGGCCTCAAAGCCGTCCATGACAAAGTCGTAGGTGCAAGAACCGGCCGCCAACGGGTCGGCCTCGATCTTGGCGATGTCGGTCTCGGTCGGCAGGGTGAAGGGCTGGTGCTCGGCGGCATAGGCCTTACGGTCCTCATCCCAGTGGAACAGCGGGAAGTTGACGACCCACAGGAAGTCGTGGCCCTCGCGCTTGATCTCGAGCGCGTTGGCCATGTGGGAACGCATGCCACCCAGGATCTCGTCAGAGAGCAGGCGCGGGCCGGCGGCAAACATCACAAGGTCGCCGGGCTCGACGTCCATGCGCTCGCGCAGAGCCGCCATCTCCTCGTCCGAGAAGAACTTGACGATGGGGCTGTTGATGGAGCCGTCCTCGCGGAAGGCGATCCAAGCCAGACCCTTGGCGCCAAACGTGGAGGCCACACCGGCGAGCTTATCGATCTTGGCACGTGCCCAGGCACCGGCGCCCTTGGCGTTGATGGCCTTGACGACAGAGCCCTCCTCGTTCGCAGCGGTCGCGAAGACCTTAAATTTGGAGTTGGCAAAGATGTCGGTCAGGTCGACCAGGTGCATGCCATAGCGGGTATCGGGCTTGTCGGAGCCATAGGTGTCCATGGCATCCCAGTAGTTCATGCGACGCAGCGGCGTGGGCATCTCGACACCCATGCGACCGAAGGCATCGGCAAGAACCTCTTCGAGCGCGCTCATGACGTCGTTCTGGTCCACGAAGGACATCTCGATATCGACCTGGGTGAACTCGGGCTGACGGTCGGCACGCAGGTCCTCGTCGCGGAAGCACTTGGCAACCTGGTAGTAGCGCTCGACGCCACCGACCATGAGCAGCTGCTTCAGGAGCTGCGGGGACTGCGGCAGGGCGTAGAAGTTACCCGGCTGAATACGGCTGGGAACGATGAAGTCGCGGGCGCCCTCGGGCGTGGACTTAAACAGGGAGGGCGTCTCGACTTCCATGAACTCACGGTTGTGCAGCGCCTCGCGAATGGCAAAGGTGAAGTCGGAGCGCAGCTTGAGGTTGGCCATCATCTCGGGACGGCGGAGGTCCAGATAGCGATAGCGCAGGCGAGTGTCCTCGCTGGTCTCGATGCCGTCCTCGATCTGGAACGGCGGGGTGACGGACGTGTTGAGCACCTCGGCGTGGTCGGTCAGGACCTCGATCTCGCCGGTCGCGAGCTTGGTGTTGGTGGTCTCCTCGCCACGGGCGCGCACGACGCCGTGGATCTTGATGGGCCACTCGGGACGCATGGTCTCGGCGATCTTAAAGGCGTCGCCGTCGGAGTGCTCGGGGTCGAAGGTGAGCTGCGTGATGCCCTCGCGGTCGCGAAGGTCGCAGAAGATAAGGCCGCCGTGATCGCGACGACGGCTCACCCAACCGGTGAGGGTGACCTCTTCGCCCACGTTCTCGAAGCGAAGCTCGCCGCAGGTACGGGTGTGCATGGAATGCTCATCGATGGGACGGGTCTGGCTCATACCAGTGATCCTCCTTTATGGATCTGTGCCGCCCCGTGTCGTTCCGGGCGGCGTCGTACAGATTTGCCCAGCCTGCGTAAACCGCGCAGCCAGACATGGCGTTCTATCTTATCGCACCCGCGTCGATGTGCCGCGAAAAAGTAGCTCTTGCCCAAAGACTTGACGGAGACGAAACAATTGACGCGGCCTGGCCGTCGCCAAGGCGCGCCGCGTGCGACAATGTGCCCCAATACAACTGCACTCGGAAAGGCCCGTCATGACCGCACGCCTCATCGTTATGGATATCGACTCCACGCTCATCAACCAAGAGGTCATCGACCTGTTGGGCGAAGAGGCCGGCGTGGGCGAGCAGGTGGCACAGATCACCGAGCGCGCCATGCGCGGCGAGCTCGACTTTAAGCAAGCACTCGAGGAACGCGTGGGGCTGCTCACCGGCCTGGACGAGAGCGTATTCGAGCGCACCTTTGAGCGCGTGACATTTACCCCCGGCGCGCTAGAGCTTGTGCGCTCGGCACACAGCAAGGGCTGGAAGGTCGGCGTGGTAAGCGGCGGCTTTCACGAGGTCGCCGACAAGATCGTGGCCGCCGCGGGCATCGACTTTTGCCTCGCTAACCGCCTGGAGGTCGTGGACGGCAAGCTCACCGGCAAGCTGGCGACAGACATTGTGACCAAGGAATCCAAGCTCATCCAGCTGCTGGATTGGGCGGTTGAGTGCGGCGTCGATATGGCACACACCGTGGCAATCGGCGACGGCGCCAACGACATCCCCATGATTCAGGCCGCGGGCACGGGCATCGCGTTTTGCGCCAAGCCCAAGACGCGCGAAGCCGCCCCGTTTGCCATCGACGAGCGCAACCTGATGCTCGCCATGGACATCATCCTGCGCGACTAGTCGATCTTTCTAACAATTGAATCAGTCTGTCCTATAGTTTCCGAACAATTTTGTCTTAGTGTTCGGAAAAATACCTTTTGAGTGCTAGACTTTGCGCCGTCGAAGGGAACATATATGGATAAGCGAGATCTTGAGCAGTTGCTGAGCGATGTTGCCGGCGGAGCAGTCACCCCGGCTGTCGCCCTTACGCGCATCCAGACGGCGCCGACCGCCGATCTGGGTTTTGCACAGCTCGATCTTTCGCGCGGGGTGCGCCAGGGAGCCGGCGAGGTTGTCTACGGTGCGGGTAAAACCGCCGAGCAGATTGCCGCCATTATCGAAGCGCTGCGCGATGCTGGCCAGGAGCGCATCCTGGTCACGCGCCTGGACAGCGAAAAAGCAGCCCGCACCTCGGAGCTCCTCGACAACGGCATCGACCTGGGATATGTCCCGGACGCACAGCTCGCCCTCGTGGGCGGCAAGCCCTCCCCCACCGGTAACGGACGCATCGTCGTCGCCTGCGCCGGCACGAGCGACTTGCCCGTCGCCGAGGAAGCCGCGTTGACGGCCGAGTTCTATGGCAACGAGGTCGACCGCCTCTACGACGTAGGCGTCGCCGGCCTGCACCGCTTGCTCGCGCATGCCGAGGAACTTGCCCAGGCGCAGGTGGTCATCGCCATCGCCGGCATGGAAGGCGCGCTGGCGAGCGTTATCGGCGGCCTGGTGAGCTGTCCGGTCATTGCCGTTCCCACCAGCGTGGGCTACGGCGCGAGCTTTGGTGGCGTAGCCGCACTGCTCGCCATGCTCAACTCCTGCGCCAGCGGCGTTTCGGTCGTCAATATCGACAACGGCTTTGGTGCCGCCTACCAGGCAAGTCTTATCAATCATCTGAGCGCCGGCACACCCCGCGCCCGCTAAGGAGCATTCCATGTCCAACCATCAGCATACGCTTATCATCGACGGCACCTCGGGCATCAGCGGCGATATGACCGTCGCGGCCCTGCTCGACCTGGGCGCCAGCGAGGAGCATCTGCACGAGCAGCTCGCCACGCTGCCGGTCGACGGCTTTTCGATTGCCGTGACGCGCGTAAACAAGCACGGCATCGACGCCTGCGATTTCGATGTCCAGCTTGCAGAGGAGCTCGAGAACCACGATCACGATATGGCCTGGCTCTACGGCAACGAAGCAGCTGTCGAGCATATGCACGAACACGAACACCACCATCATGACCATGGCGAGCACGAGCACTGCCACGACCATGACCATGAGGCCCACGGTCATGGCCACGAGGGCCATCATCACGCCCACCACCATCACCACCGTTCTTTGGCGGACATCACCGCCATCATCGATGGCTCGCAGCTAAGCGATGGCGCCAAGCGTCGCGCCCTCGCCATTTTTTCCGTACTCGCTGCTGCCGAGGCCAAGGCTCACGGCAAAACGCCCGACACCGTCCTGTTTCACGAGGTGGGCGCCGTCGACTCCATCGTCGACGTCTGCTCGGTCGCCATCTGCCTCGACGACCTGGGTATTGAGGACATCGTGGTCGAGTCGCTTTCCGAGGGCCACGGCACCATTCGCTGCGCCCACGGTCTCATGCCCATTCCCGTCCCCGCTGTCGTCAACCTGTGCCAGGCGGGCAATATCGCCCTCACGCCTGCACCGGTCGCCGGCGAGATCGTGACGCCCACGGGCGCCGCCATCGTCACCGCGCTGCGCACGTCCGACCAACTGCCCTCACGCTACCGCATCGAAGCCGTCGGCTACGGCGCCGGCAAGCGCCCCTACGAGGGTTGTTCCGGTACGCTCCGCTGCCTGCTCGTTCACGCGGACGCCTAGCCATGGATGCCCGCAAGGCAAAAAGCCGCGCCGCCATCGTTACGGCGTTCTCCGAGCTGCTGCGCGAAGAGGACTACGGCAAGATCACCGTCGGTGACATCATCGCTCGCGCCCATGTGGGTCGGGCCACGTTCTACGGCCTCTTCAAGAGCAAAGATGACCTACTCGCTGAGCTCGTGTGCGATATCTGCACCCATGCCCTCGACGATGACGGTACGCCCCTCGACGACCCACTCGTGCAGGTCGAGCATATCCTCAACAACCTCTGGGAGCGCCGCCAGGGCGTACGCGCCCTCGTAGCCGGCGCCGGCTCACGCGTCTTTGCCGACTGCTTACGCAAGACCATCATGTCACGAGCAGCCGAAACCGTCCCCAACGACCCAAACGGCCCCGCCGCCACCATGGATCGCAGCTTCCTACTACACCACATAGCCTCAAGCTTCGTAGGAATGGTCCAATGGTGGGCCTGGCACAACTTCCAAGCAGATAAGTCCGACGTAGCCAAAGACTACCTCTCGGCCATAATGCCCCTCTTCAACTAAGTAAACCCCTCATCCCAAAGTTCCGCCCTCATCTCAAAGCCCCGCCCCAACCCAAAGCACAATCCATCCCAAAGTGTCAACAGCAGCCCAACGCTCCTACCAGCGACAAGCCCCTCCCATCCAAATTCAGATATATATGTTGGGTTGCTTGCACGAACGCAACGAAGACCCCGCAGCCGTCCGCATGGGGTAACTTCCCAGCGCACTCCGCAGGACGCAAAAAGGCTCGCCGCACAAAGTGCGCAGCGAGCCTTTTTGCATGTCCGAGGACGCGCTGGGAAGTTACCCCATGCGGACGGCGAACAACCTATGTAGCCTTGGACTAGAACATGCCCAAGAAACCGTGCACAAACAGTGCGGCCAGAGCGGCACCGATAAACGGTGCGATGCCAGGAACAAGCAGACCGTACTTCCAGTTGTTGTCGGCCTTGTTCTTGATCGGCAGCACCTGGTAAGCCATGCGAGGACCAAGGTCACGTGCCTGGTTCATGGCGAAGCCGGTGATGCCGCCCATGCCCATGCCAACGGCCCAAACGATCAGGCCAACGCAGATAGCGAGCATCAAAACGTTCTCGCCTGCGCGGCTAGCGGCAGCAAGGATGGCGCTGATGAACACAAAGGTGCAGATAGCCTCGCAGAAGAAGTTACGGGCATAGTTCGTACCCTCGGTGGTGGGGTTGGTCGAGAAGATGTTGCGCTGGGCAATGGGGTCGACGACGCCCTCGGAAGCCTTGAACTCATCGGCATACATAAGCCAAGCGATTACGGCGCCCACAAAGCCGCCGAGCATATCGGCAATCATGAAGGGGATGCAGCTGCTCCACGGCACCAGGCCTACGATGCACTGGGCAAGCACCATAGCCGGGTTCATGCACACGGCGCCGCCAAAGACAAACAGGCAGACAGAGATGCCAAAAGACCAGGTGGTGATGGCAAACATATGACCGGAGCCCTGATACTTGGTGCCCTTGAGCACGGTATCGCAGTGCACGCCCACGCCAAAGATGATCATGAGGGCCGTTGCGCCGAATTCACAGAGGAGTTTGGTAAGCATAAAACCTTATCTTTCTTGTCGGTTATAAACGATTCGTTTAGGCCGCGCGCTAGTGCTGTGCGACGACAACGCCCAGGCCATCGGGAATGACGGCAACCTTGGCATCGGCACCCTTCATCTCAAAGGCGAGCTTGAGCGCCTCCTCGAGGGTGTTGACCGGCGTCATGTGCATATCCTTGATCATCTGGTGATCGCACAGGTCGGTGACCATGATCACAGGGTGATGCGCCAGGATGCGGGCAAAGATCTGACTCGTCCACTGGTCGGGCAGGGTCTCGTCCTTGGGACGGTCGATGCAGGCGCGCTCAAACTCTGCCGGATCGTTGTCGGCGATGTTGTGATAGAAGCCCTCGCCACCGTGACCGTCGGCGCAACCGGCGACGTCGATGATCACGCCGCCCTCGGGAAGTGTGGCCTCGGCAGCGCACATGCCCTTCACGGCCTGGTAGATGTTCTGGTCGAGCGGGTAGCCGCCGTTGGTGGTGATGGCAATCTCGCACTCGACGGGCTCAACGCCGGCAAGGCTCTTCACGAACTCGCAGCCGGCCTCGTGCGCCTTGTGGATGTCGCCGGCAAAGGAGCCGATGACCTCGTGCTTGCCGTTGAGCACCACGTTAAGCACAAAGGCAAGGTGAGCCATCTCGGCAGCAGCAAACATATCCTCGTTCACGTGGTTGTGGCACAGGTTGCCGGCACGCGAATGGGAATCGTTCACAAACTGACCGTTGTGGTTGTACATGATGGTCTTGTAGCTGGCAATGCCGGGCAGCACGGACTTGCGGCTGCCAGAGAAACCGGCAAAGAAGTGCGGCTCAATAAAGCCCTCGGCAAGCAGCAGATCGCAATCAGCGGCAATCTTGTTGATGATGCACTCGCCGCCAGAAGGCAGGGTGCCGATCTTTTCCATCATGCTGTCGTCAGTCGCGACGTGCATAACGATTTCCTCGTTGGCAACGATCTCCTCGCCATACTTGTTGACGAGCTCCTCGTGCGTCGACGGACGATGCATACCCGTAGCAACCAGAATGCGAACGCGTGCCTCAGGCGCAGCGGAGTGGATGTGATGCAGCAGAATAGGCATCGTCACACGCGAGGGAACGGGGCGCGTATGGTCGGAGCTAATGATGACGATATCCTTCTTGCCAGCACAAAGCTCCTCGAGCGAAGGTGAGCCATAAGGGTTGGCAAGCGACTCCTCTACCAGCTCTTCCTGCGATTTTATAGTCTTAAACTCGTTTTGATGGCCTTCCATCACACCCGCGAAGTTCTTATCCTCGAGCTCTAGATGCAACGTCTTATGGTCAAACGGTAGTTCACATTCAAACAATGACGAGCGCCCTCTTCCTTTCAACTGACACACTAGATAAACCGTTGGAAGGATACGCCGCTCACCGAAAAACACCACCGTCCACCGAGTCGTTAACACAACGTTCATATTTGACCCACAACAAAACGGCCGCGATCCCAAACGGGACCGCGGCCGCAACAGTCATAAGGCGAGAAGCGCCAAATGCGCCACCGAGATAAACCCCATCCAAAACGCGCGTAGCGCACTTTATTTTCATCAGCTTTAATCCCCGAAGACCGAGGACGAAGGGACCCGATGGGTTTCCCTCCGAATGCATTCCGCAGCACGAAGCCCTTTCCAAACGCGCGAAGCGCGCCATTATTCCCCCAGCAGTAATCCGCCGAAGACCGGACATCGCAGGGCCCGCCATCAGTTTACTTTTAGGCACACTCCGCAGGACGCAAGAAGCCCTCGCCGCACGAAGTGCGCAGCGAGGGCTTCTTGCATGTCCGAGGACGTGCCTAAAAGTAAACTGATGGCGGGCCCGGACGACTACAGGGCTATCGATTACCCCGTGTTCTGCAGTCCTGCCGAGACGCCGGTCACAGTCGAAAGAATCAGGCTCATGTACTCGGCCTTCTTCTCCTCGGCCATCTCGTCCTGGTTCATACGCACCTCGCGTAGGGCGCGGACCTGGGCGATAGACAGGGCGTCAACGTAGGGGTTACGCGCACGGACGGCGCAGCCGAGCACGCGACGACGCTGCAGCGGCCACTCGTCACCGACGATGGCAAGGACCCACTTGCGCGTGAGTTGCATCTCGGTGAAGACCTTCTCGGACAGATCCTGGCGATCGCCCAGGTGCAGATACATCTTGGCGATGCGCTGGTCAGTTTTGGCGATCGACATCTCAATATTGTCGATGAACGTGCGGAAGAACGGCCACTCTTGGTAGGCAGCCTTGAGCTGGTCCAGATCGCCAAACTGCTCGCAGGCGGTACCCAGGCCGTACCAAGCGGCCAGGTTAATGCGTGCCTGGCTCCAGCTGAAGATCCACGGAATGGTACGCAGGTCGTCGAGCGACTTGGCGCCCAGGCCGCGCTTGGCCGGACGCGAGCCGATCGGCAGTAGACCGACCTCGGTCAGCGGCGTCACGGTCGAGAACCACGGTGTAAAGTCCTCGGTGTTCAGCAGGTCCAGATAGCGCTCGTGGCTTGCGGCGTTGAGCTTCTCGGCCATATCCCAGAACTTCTGCGTGGTCTCGGTGTTGGTCTTCTCGACACTCGGGGCCGACTGCAAAAGCGTTGCGGCGGCAACGGACTCAACATGGCGCTGAGCCAGCGTGCGGTTACCATAACGGGCAAAGATGACCTCGCCCTGCTCGGTGAGCTTAAAGAAGCAGTTGACCGAACCCTTGGGCTGCGCCAGCACGGCCTTGTTGGCCGGACCGCCACCGCGGCCAACGGCACCGCCGCGACCGTGCATGAGCACCAGGTCGATATCGTTCTTCTCGGCCCACTTGGCGATGCGCTCCTGCGCGGAGTGCAGCGCGAGCATGGCCGTGGTAGGACCAGCATCCTTGGAGGAGTCGGAATAGCCCAGCATGACCTCCATGCGGCGGTTGGTCTGAGCAAGGCGCTTTTGCACCACAGGCAGCGTAAGCATCTGGTCGAGCACGTCGACACAGCCCTCGAGGTCCTCGAGCTGCTCGAACAGCGGAATCACATCGAGCTCGGGGACATCCTCCTCGTGTGCGAAGGACAGGTGGGCCAGCTCGAAGACGTCAGCCACATGCTGGGCGCTCTTGGTAAACGAGATGATGTAGCGGTGCGCCATCTTCTTGCCGTAGCGCTTTTGGATGGAACCGATGGCACGGAAGGTATCGATGACCTCGCGCGTCATGGGCTGCAGGTCGCCATGAATACCGTTCTCGTGGATATCCTTGAGGGCGCGGGCGTGCACCACGGAGTGCTGACGGAACTCCATCTCGACCATGTGGAAGCCGAAGGTCTGCGCCTGCCAGATCAGATCCTGCAGCGGGCCGTAAGCGGAACGCTTGGCGCCGGCGGCGGCCAGCGAACGCTGGACGACGCGCAGATCCTCCAGGAACTCATCGGCGCTGTGGTACATGGTGTCGGTGATACGACGAACGGTGGCGTTCAGACGGTCGGCCATGACGAGCATGACGGCGCGATGCGGCTCGTGCTCGGAGATCAGCTCGGCACGTGCGGTGTACTGGGTGCTCATCTCGACCTGATGGTTCCACAGGTTGATGAGCTCGGCAGACGGCTTGCTGTAGGTTGCCTCGAGCGTGAGGTTGCGGCCGATGCGGCGGCACTTGTCCTCGAGCTTGAGCACCATGTGAGTGAAGTACTTGGCGGCGACCTCGCGGCTCACCTTGGCGGTGACGTTGGGGTTGCCGTCACGGTCGGAACCGATCCAGCTGCCGGGATGGAAGAACGCCGGGCACAGCGGCGGCACGGTACCGGCCTTATCACCCAGCACCCAGCCGTCAAAACGACGATAGATGACGGGGATAACGTCGAACAGCGTGTTATCGAAGATGTCGATGATGGTATCGGCTTCCTCGACCGGCGTGGGCTTCTTGAGCGCGATGGGGCTCGTGCGTACCAGGGCGTCGATCTCCTGCAGCATATGGCGCTCGTTCTCCACCAGGTCGGAGCCGCCCAGACGCGGACGCTCCTCCAGCAGGTTGGAGATACGGCGAATCTTGCCCTCGACGGCCTTGCGACGGGCCTCGGTGGGATGTGCGGTAAAGACAGGGTGGAACTCAAGCTTGCCGAGCAGCTCGTTGGCACCCTCGACACCCATCTCGTTTACCAACTGGTGATAGGCGACGGTGAGTTCGTTGGCGGGATCGACCTCGGTATCGGTCGATGCGCCGGCCTCGCGCTCACGCAGCTGCGCAACACGGTAGTTCTCCTCCGACAGGTTAGCCAGATGGAAGAAGCTCGTAAAGGCGCGGACGATAACCTGCTGCTTATCGAGCGGCAGGCTGTCGATCAGATCAACGACTTCACGAAACGCCACGGCGGTGGGCTCGTCGGCAGTGGGCACGCCCTGATCGTCGACGGACTCGTCGGCAGCGCGGGTGCCGGGGTTTCCGGCGTTGGCCACAATCTCGGCTGTCAAAATCTTGTCGAACAGGTCCGCGATCTCGGGATCATACTCGCTAAGCACACGGCGCTCCAGGCGCAAGAACAGCGCCACATTGTCGCGCAGCTCCTCGGGGATCTCGATCTCGGCGAGACGCTCCTTGGATTCGGCATTCGAGCCGATTCGGTTAACGAGGCGGTTGACCACGGCAGCGACACGCGCCGCGGCTTCGGGTACAGACTGGTTGCTTAGGTTCTCAGCCACGTTTCCTCCCATTCCTCCTTCTATGCACGTAACATGCGGTATTTATTATAGGCACTCGGCAAAAACTTTCGAAGCTGATTGCGCTTTACCACACAAAAGTATTTTCTGCATTGCAAGGCTTTTTGCCCCAAATGGTCGTATTTCTCGGTGGACGGCATATGCAAACGGGGGCATTCCGCATAAATGCGAAACACCCCCGTAACAATCGCTCTCCATGAGCAGGGCACGTTAGCAGGCCCGCAGCTCAAAAAGATACGCTACAGGCGCTCGCGAACCGCCTCGACAACGTTGGCCAAATCGACGAGAACCTCGTCGTGACTCTGCATGTCGCGCACCTTGACCTTGCCGGCGGCAAGCTCGTCGCCACCCAGGACCAGGATGAGCTTGGCTCCCACCTTGTCGGCCTGCTTAAACTGAGCCTTGAGCGAACGGCCCTGATAGTCCGCCTCGGTCACAATCCCTGCGGCGCGAAGCTCCTGCGTAATGGTAAAGACGTTCTGACGCAGCTCCTTGCCGGCATTGGCGACGTAGACACACGGGACCTCCTCGGCACCCAGGTCGCTGCCAAAGGCCTGCAGGGCCAGCAGGGCGCGCTCAAAACCGACGGCGAAGCCGACGCCTGCCGTGGGCTTGCCGCCCTCGAGCTCGACGAGGCCATCGTAGCGACCGCCGCCGCCGATGGAACCGACACCGGCGCCGGGAGCCTCGACCTCAAAGACGGTACGGGTGTAGTAGTCCAGGCCACGCACCAAGGTGGGATCCTCGACATACTCGATACCCGCCGCATCCAGATAGCGCTTGACTTGCTCGTAGTGCTCGCGGCACTCGTCGCACAGGTTGTCGCCCATCAGCGGAGCGTTGGCCATGATCTCGCGGCAATGGTCGTTCTTGCAGTCGAAGGCGCGCAGCGGGTTGAGCTCGGCGCGCTCGCGGCACTCGTCGCACATCTCGTCGGCGTGGTCGAGAATGAACTGCTTAACCTGCTCGCGATAGGCCGGACGGCACTGCGCATCGCCCATCGAGTTAATGAGCAGACGGAGCTTGGAAAGATCGAAGCCCAGGCGCTTGTAGAACTCCATGAGCATGATGATGCACTCGGCGTCTGCCGCCGGATCGGGAGCGCCGAGCCACTCGATGCCCACCTGGTGAAACTGGCGCAGGCGACCCTTCTGGGGACGCTCGCCACGGAACATGGCCTCGGCGTAGTAGGCCTTAAACGGCGTGGAGCCCTGGGGCACCAGGTTGTTCTCCACGACGGCGCGCACCACACCGGCCGTACCCTCGGGACGAAGGGCCAGGCGCTGCTTGGGCTTAAGCTTGGTGTCGGTGCCCTCGGTAAAGACGCGCTCCAGGTTGGCGCCGCTAAACACGCGGAACATCTCCTTGCGAACGACGTCGGTCGACTGGCCGATACCGTGAACAAACACGTCCACCTGCTCGATCGCGGGCGTCTCGATGGGCTTAAAACCAAACGGCTCGAACACGCCGGCCGCAATCTGCTGCATCTTTTGCCAGGCGCGCATCTCGGCGCCGATAAGGTCGCGGGTTCCCTCCGCCTTCTGTGCCTGCATGGGCAAACACCTTTCTTTTGTATCGCGTCATAGGTAGTGGTCATTATACGGCACAAAAACAAAACGCGGCGGCGCGTCTGACCGAACGAGGGTATGGGGGCTCGTTCGGCC
>URWC01000043.1 GCA_900551555.1 uncultured Collinsella sp.
CGCACTACGTGCGGCGGGGGCTTCTCGCGTCCTGCGGGATGTTTTGGAAAATAACCCAAAACCGGCCATGTGGGGTCCTTTGGAGTCACCCTTTAGGCGGAACTCTCCTAATTATTTGGATGAGTCGTTTACTTACTTGTACTGTTACCGTCTTCCCGCTCTTGTTGGGGTATGCTTTGTTCGTATGTAAACGTATGACATGTTGATGGGGGAGGGTGCTATGGCTCGCGAGAGTGCTCGTTCTAAGGATACGGCTAAGCCTGGCATCAAGGAAGTTGCGGCGGTGGCGGGGGTTTCGCCTACTACGGTATCTCGCGTGCTTAATAATCGCGGCTATATTAGCCAAGAGACCCGCGATAAGGTCCATGCCGCGATGAAGCGCATCAACTATACGCCCAACGATATCGCCCGTGCCATGCTCAACGGTCGCCTGAATCTTATCGGTATGATCGTCCCCTATGTCAGCAGTCCGTTTCATGCCCAAGTGGTTCAAGTCATTGAGCATACCCTGGCCGAAAACGGTTTTAAGATGCTGCTGTGCAATAGCGCCAATCGACCCGAGCTTGAGCGCTCTTATATCGACATGCTTCGACGCAATATGGTTGATGGCGTCATCGTCAACTCGCTTAATATCGGTGCCGAGGCGTATGCCGAGATGGGCTTGAGTCTGGTTGGTATCGACTGCGACCTTGGCGAAGCCTCTGTTCAGATTGCGAGCGACAGCTATAGCATCGGCGAACTTGCCACGCGTCGCCTGATCGATGACGGATGTTCACGCATCCTGTGCCTGCGCAGCAATAGCCGCATGCGCATGCCTGCCAATAAGCGTACCGATGCCTACCTCGATGTTGTTGAGCAGGCCGGTTTGCCCGCGCTTGTCCGTGAGGTTGAGTTCGTTAAGCCCGACGACGAAAAGAGCGCGGTCGTTGCGAAGATCCTCGATGAGAACCCCGATATTGACGGCATCTTTGCGGGAGACGACACGATGGCGGCTATCTGTCTTAACGTGATGAAGCAGCGCGGCTTGAGCGCTCCGGGCGATATTAAGGTCGTGGGCGCGGATGGTGCCCGCCGCACTATGACGTTTATGCCTGACTTAACAACCGTACGCCAAGATATCGATCGCATCGGAGAGCTCGCGGCGCAATCCATCATTGCTCTTATTAACGGCGAAAAGCCCGAATCGAATATCAAGCTCCCCGTTGAACTCATTGAGGGTAAAACCGCGTAGTTCATCCCGTGCCAAAAGAATTCCTCAAACACCTCTGATGACCGTTCGCCGGCATATGTCAACCGTTTGCCGACGACTGGAACTGCGAAAAGACGTATTGGTGTGAAAACGTTTGACATATGAAAACGATTGACATATCTTGCAGTTGTACCGAGTTAGTATCTCGTGAGAAAGGAAGTCTCGGATGCACAAGGTGTATTACCAGCCTGAGGGAATTTGGGTAGGCGACATCATGCCGTACGGCGAGGACGGCACGTTCTATCTCTATCATCAGCGTGACACGCGAAACCCCGGACCTTTCGGAGAGCCGTTTGGCTGGGCACTCGCGACAACCAAGGACTTCGTCAATTACAAAGACTTTGGCGAGAGCCTTGAGCGTGGCGGCGACGAGGAAGTCGACCAGTATGTTTATGCCGGCACGGTGTTTAAGGTGGGCGACAAGTACCATGCGCTCTACACTGGTTGCAATCGCGATAAGGTCAAGGCACGCTTGATGAAGCAGGTTCTTCTTCACGCAACGAGTGACGACGCCGTCAAGTGGGAGAAGAACATCGCCGAGACGCTGCTTCCGCCCCAGGAGGGTTACGATGACCGCAACTGGCGCGATCCCTTTGTGCTTTGGGATGAGGAGAACGAAGAGTACATGCTCATCCTCGGCACGCGTGTGGGCGAGGACAAGCGTCTGATGACCGGTCGTCTGGTCAAGTTCACCTCCAAGGACCTGGATACCTGGGAGTTCCAGGGCGACTGGTGGAATCCGGGCCTGTACACCATGTTCGAGATGCCTGATCTCTTTAAGATGGGCGACTGGTGGTATCTGGTGTTCTCTGAGTACAGTGATGGCAACAAGACCCGTTACCGCATGTCTCGCTCTATCAACGGTCCTTGGATCACTCCTGCGGACGATTCCTTCGATGGCCGCGCGTACTATGCCGCACGTACCGCATTTGATGGTGAGCGCCGCGTTCTCTTTGGTTGGGTTCCTACGCGTGACGAGGGCGGTGACCCCAGCTCTTACCTGTGGGGTGGCACCTTTATGCCCCTCGAGATCGTTCAGCGTGCCGACGGAACGCTCGGCACCAAGCTCCCCGACAGCATGCTTGGCGCCTTTGGCGAGGGCAAGGCTGTCGAGACCTTTGAGCTTTCCTGCGAGTCGGGCAAGGTCGAGCAGGTGCTCGCCGCGGATGCCGGCTCCACCTACTTGCTCGATGCCGACATTGAGCTCGGCGGTAACGCTGCCGGCTTCTCGGTCAAGTTCGCCGAGGACGCCGAGACTGGTCTTGCCTATGAGTTCCGCGCCAACCTGCGCGAGGGCAAGCTCGAGTTCACGCCGGCTCCCCAGTACCCGTGGTTCCAGGTCAACAACATGGGCCTCGAGCGTCCGTTGTTCTTTAAGGGCGAGGGCACTCACCATGTGCGTCTGGTCGTCGACGACGACATCGCGACCATCTTTGTCGATGATGTTGCGCTCAACGCTCGCTTCTGCAACAAGCAGGGCCAGGGTGTGGCGCTTACCGTCACCGACGGTGCGCTCAAGTGCGCAAACGCAACGATCGCGTCTCTGTAGCGGCAACGAACCGTTTTATGATTTAGAAAAGGAATGGAGAGGAACATGGACTACAAGGCAGTGTCCCAGCAAGTCGTCGACAACGTCGGCGGACTGGAGAACATCGAGGGCGCCACGCATTGCGTGACCCGTCTGCGTCTGGTGCTCAAGGATACGAGCAAATACAACAAGGCCGAGCTCGAGAACATCGATGGCGTCAAGGGCGTGCTGTACAACAGCGGCCAGCTCATGATCATCTTCGGTACCGGTACCGTCAACAAGGTTTACGATGAGTTTATGGCTCTGACGGGCGTTAAGGAGATCAGTGCTTCCGAGGTCAAGGGCGCCGAGGCGGACAAGAAGGGCAAGTTCTTCTCGGTCCTCAAGGTATTCTCGGACATCTTTATCCCCATCATTCCCGCCTTCGTCGGCGCTGCAATCATCATCGGCCTTAAGTCGCTGATCGTTGCCAACGGCCTCTTTGGCATGGAGGGCAGCCTCGCCGATCACAGCGAGTTCCTCAAGAACCTCGCAAGCTTCTTTGCCATTATCGCCACCACGTTCGACTACCTGCCTGTCCTGGTTATGTACAGCGCGGTCAAGCGTTTTGGCGGTAACCCGATCCTGGGCATCCTCGTCGGTATCGTCATGGTTCACCCGAGCCTTATGAACCGCAACACGTTCGTTATGGACCCGACGGGTGCTGAGTACTGGAACTTCGGTCCGCTATCCATTCCCATGGTTGCTTTCCAGGGCGGTGTGTTCCCCGCAATCCTGACTGCCTGGTTTATGGCCAAGGTCGAGAAGATTGCCCAGAAGTACATCCCCGAGGTCGTTTCGTTCGTCTTTGTCCCGACCGTTACCCTGATTCTTGCTAACGTTGCCCTGTTCACCGTGTTCGGCCCGCTCGGCAACCTGATCGGTGACGTCCTCGCCGGCGTAATCGATATCCTGTACAACAGGATGGGCGTCTTTGGTGCCTTTGTCTTCGCCGCGTTCCTGCAGCCGCTCGTCGTTACCGGTACGCATCAGTTCATCCAGGGTATCGAGGCAAACCTTGTTGCCACGACTGGCTTCAACTACATCCAGGCCATCTGGTCGGTTTCCATCATCGCCCAGGGCGGCGGCGCCATCGGTATGTACCTCATTCACAAGAAGCACTCCAAAGAGCGCAACATCTGCATGTCGTCCTTTATCCCGACGCTGGTCGGAATCTCCGAGCCCGCTATCTTTGCTGCAAACATGCGCTATTCGATCATTCCGTTCATCTGCGCATGCATCGGTGCAGGCTGCGGCGGTGCCTTCGTCAAGCTCTTTGAGGTGCGCGCTATCGGTCAGGGTCTGACCGGCGTGCTTGGCCTGCTCATCGTCACGCCCGAGACCCTCGTGTGGTATGTGGCTGGCAATCTCATCGCCTTTATCGTGCCGATCGTCTTGATCTTTGCCTACAACAAGGCAAAGGGCGTGCCGACCACCGATGAAGAGGGCGCTGGCGCTGGCTTCGACGTTAGCTTCTAGTTGAGCCGTTCAGTGTAATCTGAGGATAAGTCCATTTGAGGAAGGGCGTTCGACTCGTGTGAGTCGAGCGTCCTTCCCCATAGACGAGAAAGTCAACGGCGATGTTAAATCAAAAAAACAAGGTGACACGCGCGGACTATGAGCAGTGGCGTGTCGGACAGGATGAGACGGCGGCTCGCATCGCGTCCGACCCCGATAGGCTTTTGTTCCATGTGGAGCCTGAGCTTGGCTGGCTCAACGACCCCAACGGTTTGGTTCAGATTGGTGATACGTATCACATCTATCATCAATACGATCCGTTCGATGCTGCGCATGGCGGTCCAGTGCTTTGGAACCATCTGACGACAAAGGATTTTGTGACGTACGAGAATCACGGCCCCGTGCTGTTCCCCGATTCCGATTTGGATTCGAGCGGAGCGTATTCTGGTTCTGCCTTTGTACGTGATGGCAAGATTCACTACTTCTATACCGGCAACGTCAAGCATTTTGACCGCGATGATTACGACTACGTGTTGACGGGCCGTGAGCAAAACCAGATTCATATGGTTGCCGAGAATCCCGACGAATTGGGCGAGAAGCGCATGGCTGTTGGACCAGTCGATTACCCCGACGATATCGGTACGCACGTGCGCGACCCCAAGATCCTTGAGCACGATGGTATCTACTACATGGTTCTGGGCGCTCGTACGAAAGACGACCGTGGCTGCGTGCTTGTCTATACTTCGCGTGATTTAGGGGTCTGGAGCTATGCGACGCGCATTGAGCTGGGCGAGAAGTTTGGCTTTATGTGGGAGTGCCCTGATCTGTTTGAGCTTGATGGCGAGCTTATTCTCGTTTGCTGTCCGCAGGGTGTGCCTGCCGATGGTTGGCGTTACCGCAATCCGCATCAGTGCGTGTGGTTCCCCATCGAGGCCGATTGGGAGGCGCCGAGCTTTAAAATCGTCGGGAAGGGCATGCCCCCGATGGTCGATGCCGGTTTTGATTTCTATGCTCCGCAGTCCTTTGAGGATGCTGCAGGCCGGCGATTGATGATCGGATGGTCGGGTTGCCCCGATGCGACGGCGGAAAACCCGACGGTGGCGCGCGGGTGGCAGTGCGCGTTGACGGTGCCGCGAGAGCTGAGCATGCGCGATGGTAAGCTCTGCCAGCAGCCGGCGCACGAGATTGAGAGGATGCGCGGCGACTGCGTTCGCACGACAGGCGGTGAAACCGTTGAGGAGCCGGGCCGCCTGTTTGATCTCGTGGTTTCCTGTGAGGGCGCCAAGATGGTTGAGCTCGAGATTCGCAAGGGTGTCTTTGTGCGCTATGCGGACGGGATGCTTACCCTCGACATGGGTGACGAAGGCTATGGGCGCGACCAGAGGTCGATTGAGCTCGGCGAGCTTCGCGACCTGCGCGTGCTTTCGGACACTACGATGGTCGAGATTTTTGCCAACGGCGGTGAGGCGGCACTTACGAGCCGTACCTATTCGTCGGCGGTTCCGGCGATGGCGCTGCACGCCGAGGGCGCGGCGTCGATGGATTTCTACCGCCTCGCTCATTAACCGTGCATGGAGCACGATTGGACTTGTTGGGCGGAATGTGTCGCAGTTGCCGCGGCCAACTACCGTTTATCGCGTATAGCGACCGTTTGCGGAATAAGTAACACTCCTTAATAAACCGTGTAAAATCTCAGTTAAGCACGGAGTTTTCCAGGGAGACGCTGTCCTTTGTTATGTGCAAAGGGCGGCGTCTCTTTGGCGCTTAGATGCCGTTGTGCAACAGCGCGACGCGCGTGTCATGTATTGAAAAGCCAATGTCGAGATGGGTCGTGATAAGAATGGGCAAGTATGTAATCGTGGTTGAGTCTGGGTCGGATGTAACGCCGGAGCTCTGCGAGCGCTACGGCATCGTGCGCGTGCCCATGCATGTCACGATTGGTGACGAGACCGTCGAGGACGGCTCGATCGATCCGCTCGAGATTTATTCGCGCTGCAACGAGTTTGGTGTGATGCCCAAGACCAGTGGCTGTTCGCCAGCGGATTTTGCGCATGTGTACGACCGCATCCATGCCGAGCAACCCGACGCGACTATTTTGCATCTTGCATATTCCGAGGCCACGACCTGTTCGCATCAGTCCTCTAAGATTGCGGCTCAGGGGCGCGACTACGTGTTCTCCATGGACACGCGCTTTGTCTCGGTGGGCCAGTCGCTCGTTGTCGTCGAGACCGCCAAGTATATTGAGGCTCATCCCGATGCCACCGTTGACGAGATCTTTGCATTTACGAACTCCGTCATGGACCGCGTGTTGCTGGGTTTTGTTCCTACGGACCTTGCCTTCCTTAAGGCGGGCGGTCGCTTGTCCAACGTCGCATTCCTTGGTGCCCATCTGCTCAAGATTAAGCCCTGCATTGAGGTGACGGGCGGTAAGTTCGTGGCGACCAAGAAGTTCCGCGGTTCTATGCTCAAGTGCGCCCGCGCCTTCATTGACCACATGGTTGCGAAGGGCGAGATTGACTACTCGCACATTGGCCTGGCGTATTCGGTGGGCCTTTCCCAGGAGCTGCGCGATGACATGGAAGTCTATGCGCATGACCTGGGCTTTAAGGACGTTACCTGGACTCAAGTCGGCGGCGTCATCTCGAGCCACTGTGGCCCGACCGCCTTCGGTGCGGTGCTCACGCTTAAGGCGTAAAGGCCGCAGGCGAGCGTTCTTCAGCCTGACATCTCGACGTAGACCCCAGCCATGGTGATGGGGGATAGATTAAAACGTGCCATTCTAGCCCGAGACGTTTAAACGCAAGCGCATGGGCTAGAATGGCTCTGGCATTTTAATTGGTTGCATCCAAGGAGAGGCAAGGTAGCGGGAATGGCTGAGATGACGCTTGAGGGTGTGGACGCTCGTCCTGAGGATTCCGCATTTGCCCTAGGCCGCGTGCATTCAATCGAGACGATGGGAACGGTCGACGGACCCGGCATCCGCTTTGTGGTGTTTGTTCAGGGCTGTCCCATGCGCTGTGCGTATTGTCACAATCCCGATACTTGGTCGGTTAGCGGCGGCACCATGGTGACCGTCGAGCACCTTATGGACGAGTTCCAGAGTAACCATGAGTTTTACCGCAGCGGCGGAATTACGGTTTCGGGCGGCGAGCCACTTCTGCAGCCCGAGTTTTTGGCCGACCTGTTCCGTGCAATGCACAACAACCCCGATGGTCGTGTACATACCTGCATGGATAGCTGTGGCTACGCCTTCGACCCTCAGCATCCCGAGAAGTTCGATGCCGTTCTCAACGAGACCGACATGGTGCTGCTCGACATCAAGCATGCCGATCCGGCTGAGCATAAAAAGCTGACCGGCTGCGATCCTGCACGTATCCTGGCGTTTGGCGATGAGCTTGCCCGTCGCAAGATCAAGGTCGTTATCCGCCACGTGGTTGTGCCGGGCATTACCGACACGGTGGAGGAGTGCGAGAAGCTCGGTCGCCTCATCGCTCCATGGCACAACGTGGTGGGCCTGGAAATGCTGCCATATCACACGATGGGTGTCGTCAAGTACGAGCAACTGGGCATTCCCTATAAGCTCGAGGGCGTGCCCCAGATGGATACCGCGCGTATGCCCGAGCTGCGCAATGCCGTTATGGCCGGCATGAAAGAGCGCCGTGCGGAGCTAAAAAACGCCATCGGCTAGCGTGCCATTTTCGCTCCCCAAGGGCACTCATTGGGGACAGACTTAAATGAGTGCCCCTGGGCACCTAGTTGATTGCTAAAGAGCCCCGTCCTTAAAAGACTGCTCTCTGGGTTGCGGTGAGATGCGCAACAGAATCGTGCCATTTGGATAAATACGCTTGTGGTTTCTTTAAAGACACCTTAAACGCCGCTGAATATCTTTGGAAAGAAATGCCTGCTCGGTATCATACTGCTCGTATATAAACGGTGGCAGTCAGGAGACCACGTGCGAAACATCGCATCGCGGGACGAGTATGTGCCGCAGCATGGCAGCAGATATAAGACGAAGGGCACGTCTTCGCGTGGCCTTGCCGGCGCTCGCATCCGCGTGAGGAAGATTGCCGCCATTGGGATGCTAACGTCGGCGGTTATTATCCTCGGAATTACCGTTAAAACCTACGCCTCGGAGCGAACGGTGCGCCCAGATGCGTCAACGGTACAGCTGCAAAACGAGAAGGTTTCAAAGTCCAAAGCGTCGGCAGATCAAGCTCTGTCGATGGCAGATCTCAAGACGAGACTTTCGAAGGCGGACTTCAACGATATCCCTTCGGGTGATACCGTTCGGACCTTCTCGTTGGTGGATAACAAGACTCCTGCCTTGGAGGATGAGAGCCTTGCCTCGCTCCAGGATGCCCTGTGTCGGGCGCAGGAGCTGGGCGATGTGGGTGTAGTGTTCTACGACCTATCGAGCGGTAGGGGCGTGACGTATAACGCCGATGTCGAGGTGTATGGAGCGAGCAGCTACAAAGCGCTGTATGCGCTCTATATTTGCGAGACGTTGGTCGAATCGGGGCGGGTGTCGCTCGATGGGCCTTTAGCCACGTATGGTGGTTGCAGCATGGGCTGGCAGACGGTGCGCGACCTTATCGAGAATGCCGTCGCCAACTCAGACAACGATTCGTTTATCGCGTTACGCGCGGCGTTTGACCATGATGGCTATGAGGATTGGATTGCCAATCTGGGTGTTGATGACGAAACGGCACTGGATCCGATGAGTGATTTTCCGACCTACTGCCCGCGCACTTCTGCGAGGTTATGGCGTGAGATGAGCGAGTATCTGAGCATGGATACCGAGACTTCACAGTGGTTGTCGGGCCTTCTGACATCAACATCGCGCTCGTTTATTCGCGATGGCATTGCGGACGAGCAAGTTTTGGTGCGCAACAAGGCAGGCTGGATTAGCGAGGACGGTTACTATTCGACATGCGATGCAGGCCTCATCGACATCGATGGCCGTACCTATGTCATGAGCGTCATGACATCGATGCCATGGAGTGACCGTTCGAGCGAGGTTACGGCCGCGATTGCAAAGGCTCTGTTTGATACGCGAGCTGCACTGGCTTAGCGTGTTCGTTTGGCGAGGTCAAACAAAATGCTGGTACCATACCTTGGTTGAGAATTTCGTATAGGTTTGGGGAATGGTATGGCTACCATCGCGATTATCGGTGCGCTCGAAAAAGAGATCATGCAGATTAAGGAAGAGCTGAGCGACGTTTGCGAGGCACGGGAGGCGGGCTTGACCGTTGTGAGCGGTGAGCTCGACGGCCTGACAGTTGTCGCCACAACGGCGGGCATGGGCACGGTGAACGCCGCTGCTGCAACACAGCACCTCATTAGCAAGTATGCTCCGCAGGCTGTTGTGTTTTCGGGCATTGCGGGCAGTTTGAACCCCAAGCTCCATATCGACGACGTGGTCATTGGCAAACGCCTACGCTATCTGGATACCGATACCGCGCTTATCGCCGAGTCCGCACCGGGGCTCGAGGAGTTTGGCTCGACGCCCGCGCTGGTCGATATTGCCGCCGACGTGCTTGCTGAGCGTGGGTTTGTTGACGCTTCGAAAAATGCAGTCGCTTCGAATGAGGGCACCAAGCAGTTCCTGGTCGGCACGATTGCCACGGGTAACCGTTTTGTGACGGGCGCCGCCATGCGCAACGACGCTATCGAGGCGACGCATGCCGATTGTGTCGGCATGGAGGGCGCGGCAATTGCCCATGTCGCAACCAAAAATGGTGTCGATTGCCTGGTGTTGCGCGCTATCAGCGATAATTGTGACGAGGCGTACGATGCAATTTGCGAGCGAGAGTTCGATCTGTTCGAGTACGCGCGTGTCGCAAGTGACATTACGCTCGATATCGTCCGCCGCATTGCCGCTGCGCAATAGCGCGTCTATTTGTAAGAACCTACGACCAAGGAGTGTCCATGGCCGATTCCATTAACTACCAGCTTGCCAAGTTCGTCGCCAGCTATGGCAAGGTTTCGCAGATTCCCGAGTCCACCTGCCCCGAGGTGAGCTTTGTCGGCCGCTCCAACGTGGGCAAGTCGTCGATTATGAACAAGCTATTTGGCCGCAAGAACCTAGTCAAGGTTTCCAGTACGCCGGGCAAGACGAGCAACATCAACTTCTTTGAGGCCGACGACGTGCATTTCGTGGACCTGCCGGGTTACGGTTTCGCCCGTCGCTCCAAGGCCGAGCGCGACCGCTGGGCCGAGCTTATCGGCGACTTTTTCGACTCCGAGCGCAGCTTTAACTTGGTCGTCTCGCTGGTGGACATTCGTCACGATCCCAGCAAGCTCGATCATGACATGATCGACTACCTGCAGGGCAATGAGTTCAACTTTATCGTCTGCCTCACCAAGGCCGACAAGCTCAGTCGCACCCAGCAGGCCCGCCAGGCAGCAGCCATCAAAAAGCAGCTCAACGTTCCGGCCGAGAACGTAATCATCACAAGCTCCCAGACCGGCACCGGCATCGACGAACTCAAAAAGCGCATCGCCGAGGCTTGCCTCTAGTAAGGGTTCTTGGCAGGCAATAGTTTGCATCTATCTATATCACCCCAGTGATAGTTATTGGTACACTATCAGTGGGGTGATATTTTTGTTTGGAGGTCGATATGGAGCTTTGGCACGGGTCGGAGGTTGTTGTCGAGCATCCGTCGTTGGATAAATGCAGACAATTCAATGACTATGGGTGTGGGTTTTATTGCACGCCACATGAGGAAATGGCAATGGAGTGGGCATGTCGGACTGAGTCTGATGGCATTGCAAATCGATATGAGCTCGATATGGATGGTCTCGCAGTCTTGGATTTGGAGTCCGGGGAGTTTTCAATTCTCAATTGGCTTGCGATTTTGGCTAACAATAGGGAGTTCAATGTTTCGACACCGCTGGCGCGCGAAGGACTTCGCTATCTGCTGGATAACTGCCTGATTGATATTTCTCCCTATGACGTAATTCGAGGTTATCGCGCCGACGACTCCTATTTTTCGTTTGCAAGACAGTTTGTCAGCGGCATGATCTCGCTCAGGCAGCTGCAACGTATCATGCGCTTGGGTGATTTGGGTATCCAATATGCTCTTATGAGCGAGTGCGCATTTTCGGCGATTAGATTCTGCGATTGGAAGCAGGCTTTGGGGTCTGAGTTTTATCCCAAGCGTTTTGAGCGAGAGCAGAATGCTCGACGCAAATACTTGGATACGGTTAACGGGTTCGATTCCGAAGGTATCGACATTAGGGATTTAATGGCAGGGAGGGTTGATTTAAATGATCAAAGAGTTAACGGATTGTGGGCCGAGTAGGACATACCCCGTCTACTACCTCGAGGATGCAATGAACAACCTCGGCGACTGCTTTGACTATGCCGTTAACGATTATGGAGCAGAAGGATCGGAAGTTGCTGAACTCTTTTGCCTGAGCGGCGTAGCTCGCGAGTTCGAACGCGGCAACGCATGGGTCGTATCGGGAAAATCGGGCGTTGAGCTGTTCGCGCTTATCGCTGAAAGGTCCGGCTATCAGAGCGGGTCTATACCGGATCGCACCTATCGTTTTGAGAAGACGCCAGAGTATTGGACAGGCTGGATACTGGCATATCTGCAGTGGCGTTTAGGGGAGTCTTTCGAAGACCTGCTGCATGTCGTTCCGTTTGACGCACTGCGCAGTCTGTACTATCCCTGGCATGAAGCCTCGGAGGAACGCGTGGCTCGCCTCGTCTGCGATATGGCGAAAAAAGCGTCCAGGCAAACCAAACTTGCGTTAGCAAGAAAGAAGCTTAAGAAAACCCAACAAGACCTGGCATACGAATCGGGCGTGTCCCTCCGCTCAATCCAAATGTACGAACAACGCCAGAGAAACATCAACGAAGCCTCGGTAACAACCGTAAGGGATATAGCAAAAGCCCTACACTGCAACATCGAAGACCTCCTAGAGCCAGTCTTCGAATACAAAGAAACCAGCGCCGCCTAAACCAGGCACGCAGCCGATGCCCGCCTCTAGGAAGTGCTCCAGCCTAGCAAGAGCCCCTACCAATAAAAAGCCAAACTATCAGCCCGGCGACTTTCCAGAGCGTAGGTCCCTGTAGCCGCCGCCGGCGAAGTTAACATAGGGGAGGCCAGGGGGCTTTGCCCCCAAATCTTTCCGCAGGACGGCAGGACCCCCGCCGCACGAAGTGCGCAGCG
>URWC01000044.1 GCA_900551555.1 uncultured Collinsella sp.
AAACCAGAAACGGCGCCGCTCTCGCGACGCCGTCATAATCTTCTGGTGCCCCCGGGCGGATTCGAACCGTCGACACCCGCTTTAGGAGAGCGGTGCTCTATCCCCTGAGCTACGGAGGCATGTTGTACTAGTGTAGCAGATTTACGCCGTTGTAATACAGCGTATAGCCACTCTTCGAAGTTGCGGTGGAACAGCCCTCCGGAAAGTGTGTCCCACTATCCAGGCAAATTCTGGGTCAAACTTTCCCAATGGGACCTCGCTGGAAACTGTGTCCCAGAATTTCGGCTCGAAACGGGACACGGTTTCCCAAACGACCCCGTTCCGGAAACTACATCCCGGAATCGGCGCTCGAACTGGGATGCACTTTCCCGATCGAGCCCCATGGGAAACTGCGTCCCACTTGGGGGGCGCTCTTTAATGACTAGTTACCTTTGTGGAAGAGGTTTTTGATAACGGAGGGGATGCTCTTGGCGCCCTTGGCCGTCACATCGATAAAGTCGGGCGAACGCACAAGCTTATCCACGTCGACGTACTTGCGGACCGCGCGCAACGTCTCTTTGTCGTCGCGCGTCGAAAACGTAAAGTGACCGTTGTCCTTGGTGAAGATGGCAAAACGCGTGATCTTCTTGGTGCCGCGTAAAACCTCGGCGGCAATATAGTCGACCTCGTCCCACGGGATTTGAATATAATCCTCGGGATTGCGCTCGTTGTAATACTCGAACGCCTTATTGCCCACCATCACGTTACCGTGGCTGGTAAGCCCCATCAGGCAGGTTGCCGGCGTTGCCAGATCGACCGTGCTGTTCTGAGATTGCGCCATGCGCACCTCGCCCTCCAAATAAAACAATCGGACCGCATCCAGTGTACCCACCGGGTGCGGTCCGTTTCAATGGCTCAAAAGCCCTTGCCTAGCAATTCTCGGTCTTAAGCCGAAACGTGCTTACATGAAGCCGCAGACGCGACCGATGATGCCGATGGCGAAGAGAGCCAGGATGATGACGATCGGGCTGACCTTCTTCTTGAGGAGCTTGCAGACCAGCAGGGTCAGGCACACGGCGGCAAGGCCGGGGATGAGCTGATCGAGGTTGGCCTGAAGCGTGGTGACCTTCACCTGATCAAGGGCGTTAGCACCGATGGAGTTGTACATCGTCAGTGCTTCCTTAACACCCTCAGAACCGGAGGGCAGGTTAGCCCAGTCGATAAAGGCGCCAGCAGACTGCGTGACCTTGGAGACGACCGGGGTGAAGGAGATGGACACCCAGCGCTCGACCAGGGCGCCGATGATGAACATACCCAGGATGGAAGCACCCTCGGTGACCTTGCCCATCAGACCGCCGGAGAGGTCCTTGGCGATGGAGGAGCCGACCTTGTAGCCAAACTCCTGCGTGTACCACAGGAAGGCGTAACGGATGATGTTCCACGCGAAGAAGAACAGCAGCGGACCGGCGATGCTGCCGGACAGGGCCAGGGAAGCGCCCAGAGCGCCCAGAATCGGGCGAAGGGTGAACCAGAAGGCGGGGTCGCCGACGCCGGCGAGCGGGCCCATCATACCGACCTTGACGCCCTGAATGGCGACGTCGTCAATCGGGGCACCGTTGGCGCGCTCCTCCTCGAGAGCGAGGGTAACGCCAATGACGGGGGCGGAAACATAGGGGTGGGTGTTATAGAACTCCAGGTGGCGCTTAAGAGCGGCAATCTGGTCATCCTTGCTGGTGTAGAGCTTCTTGATCGCAGGGATCATTGCGAAGCACCAGCCGCCGTTCTGCATACGCTCGTAGTTCCACGAGCCCTGAAGGAACTGATGACGGAAGCAAACCTTCTTGCGGTCAGCCTTGGTGAGCTGAATCTTGTTCTCTGCCATATGTATCACTCCCCTCCTACTCGTAATCGTTCAGAATGTCGCCGAGCGGGTCACCGGAGCCGCCGCCCATGCCGCCACCCTGCTTGGCCAGATCCTTAAGGCCAAGGTAGATGAGGGCAAGGGAGATGCCGATGAGGCCAAGGGCGATCAGCGTGAGCTGAGGGATGGCAGCAAGGACAAAGCCGAGGATGAAGAACGGCCAGGTCTCCTTGGTGGCCATCATGTTGATGACCATGGCGTAACCGACGGAAGCGACCATGCCGCCGCCGACAGCCATGCCGCCGGACAGCCAGTCGGGCATAGCGTTAAGCGCGTTGGTAACAGCCTCGGCCGGGATGATGCACAGAAGTACTGCCGGGATGGCGATACGAAGGCCCTGCATGAGGATGGCGGCGTACTGCCAGCGCTCGATGCCGGAGAAGTCGCCCTTCTCGGCGCAACCGTCCATGGCGTGAGCGATAGCGGTAGCCAGGGTACGGCAGATCATGGTCAGGAACAGACCAGCGACCGACAGCGGGACGGCGACGGCGATGGCGGCGGTAACGGCCTTTGCCGAATCGGTGGCGCCACCGTTGAGGGCGAGCACCATGATGATCGAAGAAGCGACCGAGGCCAGAGCGGCGTCAGGCGCGACAGCGGCGCCAACGTTAGCCCAGCCAAGGGCCATCATCTGGAGCGAACCGCCCAGGAGGATGCCCTCCTGAAGGTGACCGGTTACGAGACCGATAAGCGTGCATGCCACGAGCGGCTGATGGAACTGGAACTCATCCAGAATGCCTTCCATACCGGCAAGCAACGCGACAATCGCAACAAGCAGAATAGTGATTGCAGACATGTATCGGACCCTCCTTTACTATGCTTGAGCGGCCAGTTCGGCCTTAGCTTTCTTCAACATGGCGTCGAGATCCTCGGAGGAATCCGAAGGAACCTTGCGGACCTCGAACTTGACGCCCTTGGCCTTGAGGGCCTCGAGAGTCTTGACGTCGTCATCGCCCATAGCGACGGCGTTGGTGACGACGACCTTGCCCTTGGAGTGAGCCATGGAACCGATGTTGACTTCCTTGATGTCGACGCCGGCCTCGATGGCCTTGAGCAGATCCTGCGGGTTCTCGAAGAGCAGCATGGCCTTGGTGTCACCAAAGCGCGTGTCCTTGACGACCTCGGCCATCTTCTTGATGGGCACGACGTTGGCATGGACTCCCGGAGGGGCAGCCTGCTCGATCATGGTCTTGCGGAGCTCGTCGTGAGCAACGCCGTCGGAAACCACGATGATGCGGTTGGGGTTGATCTGCTTGGTCCACGTGGTGGCCACCTGACCATGAAGCAGACGGGTGTCGATACGGACGTGGGCGATCTTGATGTGCCCATCGCCGATGACCGTTCCCGGAGGGATGGCGCCTGCAGGAGCAGCGGCGGCCGCAGCCGGCTTCTTCTCCTCGGGCTCCAGAGACTCGGGCTTGACGCGCACGCCAGCCTTAGCCTCAGTCACGAGATGTTTTGCGATCGCATGTGCAGTGTTCTTTGCGTCAAAGCGCTGCGAATATGCCTCGATGAGCATAGGCAGGTTGACACCGGTGACGATAGCCCAGGAATCATGGCCCTCGATGAGCCCGCTGATCTGGTTGAACGGCGTGCCGCCCCACAGATCAACGAGGAAGAGCACCTGCTCCTGGTCTTCGAAGGAAGCGATTGCTTCCTCGACCTTGGCACGGAAGTCGTCGGGGCCCATGCTCGGCTCGAGCGAGACCACGGCAACAGACGGCTGATCGCCAAAGACCATCGAGCCCGTCTGCTTGATTCCAGCTGCCAAGTCCCCGTGGCTAGCAAGAACAATACTTACCATCACATAACCTCCTTTTTGTCTACGTATTTCCTACACGACATGAAAGGAGTATACCTGTTTGGATTGTGGAATTATAGCTAAATTCGCAAAAGGTTGCATTATTTGTTTAAACGTCTAAGTTTGTTACAAATTGATTACGTTGCCTGTTTACAGCTCATTGCCTGCTAAAACGTGATTTGTGATTACTTTCAAAGACATATACAGGCGCACTGTTCATTAATACCGCTTTTAGGTGAATCCCAATGCGTCTGCGTGCCACCATTTTGTTTAAACAGACATGACTTGACTAACCGAAGCAAATATGTTTAGAACTCTAGCCCATGTAGACATTAGATGTTAGGCGATGTGGAGAGGGTTGGCGGCGTCGACGGCGTCGGGGGCGTCGGAGAGGCCGTCAGGAGCAGCGTCTGCCGGGTCCTCGTCGGGGGTCTCGATCTGTTTGATCATTACCTCTTGGCCCTGCAGCAAATAGGTCTCGCCGCTACCGCAATGGGGACAGGTCTTGCCGTGCTCGACCGTCGCGTAGTCGCAGCCACACGCCTCGCAATGCGTCACGGCCTCGACGGGCTCCACGATAAGCTCCGCGCCCTGCGCGATAGGCTTTTTATCTGCTACCCAGCGCCAAGCGTCGAGCAGCAAGTCGGGAACGACGCCCGAGACCTCGCCCAGCAGCAGCGTGACGCTCGAAACGCGACGCACGCCATGAGCGCGCGCCACATTCTCAACATCGCGAATGATGTGATACACAATCCCTAATTCATGCAAGTCGAAACCCTTTCTGCAGAGGTTGATTCGATGCAAACTCAAAGCAAGGGAACGGCGAAATCTAGTCTGCGCCGTCCCCTTACCCGCCATGGTTACCTATTTACGACCGAACTTGATTTTGATTGCACGCTTTAGAGCGTACTTGCCGAGGCTTGGGAGCTTTTGCTCGTATTTGACCATCGTGGAGCACTCGGGGCGGTCGCGATCCAGATGGATGGCGTCAAACGCGCACTTGGTGGTGCACAGGCCGCAGCCAATGCACTTGTTGGGGTCGACGATCGAGGCGCCGCAGCCCAGGCAGCGGGCGGTCTCGGCGCGCACCTGCTCCTCGGTAAAGGTCTCAACATACTCGCTAAACGGCGCAGCCTTCTCGCGTTCGCGGTCCACATGCGCAACCTCGCGGCTCGCGTTGTCGTAGCTCTCGAGCACAACGTCGTTGCGGTCGAGCGCGGTGTAGCGGCGCTGGTTGCGGCCGATGGTGAGCGTGGAGCCCGGCTGCACAAAGCGATGGATGGACACGGCGGCCTCGTGACCGGCGGCGATGGCATCGATGGCAAAGCTCGGACCGGTATAGACGTCGCCGCCCACAAAGATGTCGGGCTCGGCAGTCTGATAGGTCTGGGGATCGGCAAGGGCGCCCTGGCCGCGGCCAAGCTCCACCTTGGAGCCAGCCAGCAGGTCGCCCCACACAATGGACTGGCCAATCGACATAACGACACGATCGGCATCGACACGGCGCAGATCGTTCTCGTCGTACTCGGGCGCAAAACGGCCCTCGTCGTCAAAGACACGCGTGCAGCGCTTGAAGGTGATGCCGCACACGCGACCGGCCTCGTCCAGGTGAATCTCCTTGGGGCCCCATCCGCAGCTGATGTGAGCGCCGTCCTCAACGGCCTCGCGACGCTCCTCCTCGCTGGCGGGCATCTGAGCCTCGCTCTCCAGGCAGAACATCTCAACATGCTCAGAGCCCAGACGGCAGGCGTTGCGGGCAACGTCGATGGCCACGTTGCCGCCGCCCACCACAATGGTGCGGCCGGACAGGGAATCGATCTTGCCGCTGTTAACCTCGCGAAGGAAGTCGACGGCCACGGTCACGTCCTCGGCATCCTCGCCCGGAATACCGGCAAGGCGGCCGCCCTGGCAGCCGATGGCAACATAAAAGGCCTTAAAACCCTGCTCGCGCAGCTCATCGAGCGTCACATCGCGACCGACCTCCACGCCATAGCGGAACTCGGCACCCATCAGGCGAATGATCTCGACCTCGGCCTCGATAACGTCCTTCTCCAGCTTAAAGCTGGGAATACCGTAGGTGAGCATGCCGCCCGGGTGCTCGTTCTTCTCGAACACGACAGGTTTGTAGCCCTTCTCGGCCAGATAGAAAGCGCAAGACAGACCGGCCGGGCCGGCACCGATGATGGCGATCTTCTGGTCGAAGCCGCCGGCACGCGTCGGGGTCACCACAGGTGGGACATAGCGAGTCGCGGCGTCCAGATCGCGCTGGGCGATGAACTTCTTGACCTCGTCGATAGCCACGGCGGCGTCCACACGGCCGCGGGTGCAGGCATCCTCGCAGCGGCGGTTGCACACGCGACCGCAGATAGCGGGCAGCGGGTTCTCGCGCTTGATGAGCGCCAGAGCCTCGTCATAGCGGCCCTGCGCCGCAAGCTTTAAGTAGCCCTGAACGGCAACGTGTGCGGGGCAAGCCGTCTTGCAGGGAGCGGTGCCGGACTCGTGCGTCTCGATGCGGTTGTCGTTGCGGTAGTTGGGCGACCACTTGGTGTGGTCCCACTTGGTGGCGTCGGGCAGCTCCTGGCGCGGATACTCGGGCACCTGTCCGCCCGCCTTTTTGCTACAGAGCTTTTGACCCAGCTTGGCGGCGCCGGCAGGGCACACCTCAACGCAGCGACCGCAGGCCACGCACTTGTCCTTCTCGACCTTGGCGACATAGGCCGAGCGTGACAGGTTGGGCGTGTTGAACAGCTGCGAGGTGCGCAGGGCATAACACACGTTGACGTTGCAGTTGCAGATAGCGAAGATCTTGTTCTCGCCGTCGATATTGGTGATCTGGTGCACAAAGCCGTTGTCCTCGGCCTGGCGTAGGATGTCGTAGACCTCGTCGCGCGTCACGTAATGGCCGCGGTCGGTCTCGACCACGTAGTCGGCCATATCGCCCACGGCGATGCACCAATCTGCCGGGTCGTCGGCGCAGCCCTCTCCCATCACACGACGGCTCGCGCGGCAGCTGCAAGTGCTGGCGGCATATTTGCCCTCGTATTTGTCGAGCCAATGCTCGATATGCTCAATGGGCACCGACGTGCTCGCGGCATCGATGGCCTTCTCGACCGGAATGACATGCATGCCGATGCCGGCACCGCCGGGCGGCACCATCGGCGTGGCCTTGGACAGCGGGCCCTTGGATGCCTGTTCAAAGAACTTGGCGTAGACCGGGTGCTCCTCGAGCTGGCTCACGCGCATGTTGAGGAACTCGGCAGAACCCGGCACCAGCATGGGCAGCACCCATTGCTTGGCGCGCTCGGGGTTTTCCCAGTTGTACTCGAGTAGGCCCGTGTAGCTCATATCGTCGAGCATCTTCTCGATCTGGGTCTCGGGCATACCGGTGAGCTTGACCATCTCGGGCAGCGTATAGGGACGGCGCATCTTCATCTTGCAGAGCACTTCAGCCTGCTCGTCGGTCGCGGCCTCGGCAAACGACCAGTACTCGTAGCCCAGCAGCTCGTCGCGATGGAGCAGACGGTTGGTGCAGTGCTCGCACAACTTGACGATGGCCTCGCGCGGATGCTCCGGCAGCGGCGGCACAAACTCCGAACCGATGTCGGGCTCGGTATAGCTAATCCCCGGTCCGTTGAGAATCATGGTTGTCCCTTCTCTTGCCGCAGCCCAGCGAGACCGCAGCGCCCCTCTTATTTTGCAGGTCGGGCATGCCCCCATGCCGTTCACCCGCCGTTGTTGACATTGTGTCAAAAATAGTATTGACGAACCGTCAACAATATTCAAGACTGTTAGGCGAACGGTTAGGCAAAAGCGGACGAAAGGCGGCAAACGCATGGACGACACGCACGCAAATACCCCTGTGGTCGACGCCACTCTTGCGTCCGATAGCGCGGCAAAGCGCTTGACGGGCGACGAACGCCGTCGCGAGATCCTCGCCGCCGTGCGCACCGTGAGTTCCGAGCTGGGTGTATCCCATCTTTCGGTCTCTGCCGTGACCAAACGAGCCGGCTGCACGCGCTCGCTGTTCTACCACTATTTTGCCGATATGGACGCCGCTGTCACTGCCGTTATGGACGAGGCGATCGACGGCTTTATCTCCGAGCTCGAGCAGTGGAATGCCAACCGCATCGTCGGTGATATCGAGGGAGCACTCGACACCGTCGCCCCGCTCTTTAAGCGCCTGGTCGCCAGCGGCCACGAACTGCCGAGTACGCTCACCTCAAGCAGCGGCGCGCTCTACGGCGGCTTTCTGCACAACGTGGTCCAGCGCGTGGCGCAGTATATCTGCGACACCACCGTGGTGGATTTTGTCGCCCATCATGAGCTACGCATCGACCATGTCTACGAGACGTTCTACACCCTCATCATGGGGTTGTTGATGTATATCCGCACGCACCCCGATGTGCCCGACGAGACGGTCAAGGAAATCATCGCCTCGACACTCCACATCGAGGGCTATACCGCCAAGTATCCGGAGCGCAAGCCCCAGAACTGACGACATTTGGCCAAACTGCCCGCGATCAGAAGAGGGGCCGCGGGCGTGTGAAAGGAGAGCAGCATGCTGTTCGATGTTTGGGGTAGCGATACCCTTATCCACTGGGCCGGCTGGGCCATGGTCTTTATTGGCCTGATCGTGCTCAACGAGGTCGGCCGCCGCACCAAGCTGGGCGCGGCAATCATCTTTGGCGTGGCTCCGCTGGCCATGACCATCTACTGCGTCGCCATCGCCATCGGCGTCTCGCAGGGCGCCGAGTGGGCGCTCACCAACCCCACCCATGTGTACCAGAACAGCTGGTTCCACTACGCCAAGGTATACGCAGCGCTGGCCGGTTGCTGGGGCTTCATTGCCATTAAGTACCAGTGGGGCAAGATCGGCAAGGCGCATTGGTTCCGCGCATGGCCGTTTGTGATCGTCGCCATCAATATCATGATCGCCGTCGTGTCCGACTTTGAGAGCGCCTATCACTTCTTTGTCCTGGGCGAGTCCACCTGGGTCACCTCCGAAGGTGCTACGCAGCTGGCCGGCTGGAACAACGTGTTCAACGGCATCGCCGGTATCATCAACATCTTCTGCATGACCGGTTGGTGGAGCGTCTACGCCTCCGAGGATCAGACCGACATGCTGTGGCCCGACATGACCTGGGTCTACATCATCGCCTACGATATCTGGAACTTCTGCTACACCTACAACTGCCTACCCACCCACTCCTGGTTCTGCGGCTTTGCGCTGCTGCTGGCGCCCACCGTCGCCGCCTTTATCTGGAACAAGGGCGGCTGGATCCAGAACCGCGCCTTCACGCTGGCCATTTGGTGCATGTTTGCCCAGGTGTTCCCGTACTTCCAGGAGGAGTCCATCTTTGTGACCCACTCCACGCTCGACCCCGGCGCCGCTACCGCGGTCTCGGTCGCCGCGCTGATCGCCAACGTCGCCGCAATCATCTACATCGCCTACCGTGCCAAAAAGCTCGGCCGCAATCCCTACAAGCAGGATGTCTTTGAGGGCACCAGCGATTGGGAGAAGGCTACCGCTCGTCGCGCCAAGGTTGATTACGCTCACGCCGAGTAACGCGCCTGGCGCAAACATCGCTTGAGTACGAAGCCGCGTAGCCGGCTCCGCGCAACTCAACGCATTGCAGAGCCCCCGGAATGTGATTCGTCCGCGTTCCGGGGGCTTTTTGCTGCCGCGAGGATGCGGCTAAACGATGCACTCGGGTTAAATCGGATCTTATATTTCGCATGCGCTTTATATAGCCCCATTTTTGGGTACAGTGTTGTCCCGATATTGAGCTTGGGGGATATATGAAAGATGAGACGATGGGCCAAGAGGATGCGGCCCAAGATGCAGAAGCGTGTGCCGAGGCCCTGGAGAGCCTTGACCGGATTGCGCTAGATGAGCTCTCGTTTAGCGATTCGGCCGTCGACACACAGGACGAGGCGCACGAAGGCACCGAGGACGAAGACAGCGACGTCAAAGACGCTCCTGACGAAGCCGAAGCCGAAGAGGACGATAGCAAGGGCGATGACCAGCCCGAATCCGACACGGGCGAGGAAACCGTCTTGCTCGACAGCTTGCCGGCCGAGGATTCGCTGACCCGCGAGCTTCCTGGCCTGGGTTCCGCACCAGCCGTAGACGAGACCATCGCCATGGGCGATATTCCCCTGCCGTCCGTTCCCTCGGCACGCGAGGCCGAGGTTCGCCATCGCAAGATGTCGCCCAAGCGACGCAACCTGATGGTGGCAGGCGTTGTTGCCATCGCGCTCGTCGCCGGCGGCGCGGGCTATGCGGCTTGGAACGGATACCAGCAAGAGCAGGCCGCCGTGGTTGCCGCAAACGCCCATACCATGATGTCGGTGCAAATTGGCGTACATGCCGCGGGGCTCGACTGCTCCACCGGCTCAAAGATCCCCGTGCAGGTGAGTGGCCAGGACTCCGACGGCTCTTCTGTGAGCGAAACGCTCTACGTTGACGAGCACGGTCGCGGCATTAAGCTGCTGCCCGGCGATTACACGCTCTCCATTGCTGGATCCCCCATCGCGGAAGACGGCACCATCTACACCGTCCCGACCACCAAGACGCAGGTCACCATTAAGAGCGATGGGCAGGATTTGAGTGCCCAGGCCACCTTTAAGCTCAAGGTACCTTCGGCCGACACGGTGACCGACGACCAGATCGATGCCGCCGCCAAGTATGCCGAGGAAGGGGGCGCAAGCTCTGCCGCCGCGGCAAAGATACTCCAGCAGGCGGCAATTACGCGCCGTGATGCCGCCGCCAACGCCGTAAGCGCAAGCGAGGCACAGTCCGCCCGCGATGCCGACGCTCGACACAAGGCGACGAACCTGTATCAGCTCGATATTCCGGTTGAGTGGTATGGCAAGGTCGCGACCTGGCAAAACGGCAGCACGCTGTGCATCTATCTGGGCGATGACACCAATACGCCAATCGTGACACTTGTCGCAGTGCGCGACGGCGAGACCTTTATGCCCGACGACGGCGATACGGTTTTGGGCACGGTCAGCCTAGGCAACGGCTACACCGTCTACGCCAGCGGCCCTGTCTATCCGTATGTAATCCCGCAAACCATCAACGGGCGCACGCAGAACCCCGTGTCGACCTACCCCATGGATACGGCGATTGAGCTTGTCGAGCTCACGACCGGCAACCGCTACACATACAGCCAGATCAAAAACGACCTGGTCGGTAAAGACGGCAAGGCAGACGCCGCGACCAAACTCGAGACTGACTACCTCGCCCAGATTCTGATGCCGAGCATCAAGGCCCAGGACTAGCTGGCCCGAAGACAGCCGCCCAACACCCCATCCCTAACGCAGTTGCGGTGAAATAGGGACTGTTTTTGCTGGTCAAACCGCAAAACAATCCCTATTTCACCGCAACTTATTGGTGGCCTTTTGGGTGGCACTCAGCGCCACGGATCGGCTTCGAACATTGGCTCGCGCTCGGGGCGGCGATCGCTGTAGGGATCGTAGCCGTCATCGTCCTCGTTCTCGGCACGGATGTAGGGGTCGCGCGGCTTGGGTGCCGGTTTAGGCGGAGTCTTCGGTGCGGCGGGCGCCGCCTCAGCCACCGGTGCGTTCGTCTTGTTCTCGTCTTTCATCTGCATAGCTCCTCGCATCGCATCCGTTCAACACCATCGATTGTCGCACGAAAAAGGGCGGCGGACCCAATCGGATCCGCCGCCCTTGGAGTTCGGCTCAAAAGGCAGATTTTAAGGCATGGCCCAAAATCTACTCGGCGTCGGGGACCTCGTAGGTGGCCGCCGGCGTGTTGTCGCACACGACGGTAAAGCCGCCGTCCTTGTCGACATCGACCGTCACCTGATCGCCCTCGCGCACCGTGCCATCGATGATAGCGGCGGCGATGGCATCCACGACCTCGCGCTGAACCAGACGCTTGAGCGGACGGGCGCCAAAGACCGGGTCCAGGCCGCCCACGGCGAGCATCTGCTTGGCCGCCGGGGTGATGGCAAGCGTCATGCGCTCCTTGGCCAGACGCGCGCGGACGTCGGCAAGCTGGATGTCGACGATCTTCTCGATCTGCGCCATGCCGAGCGGATGGAACACCACGATATCGTCGATACGGTTGAGGAACTCGGGGCGGAAGGTCTGAGCCATGGCCGCGTCAACCTGATGGCGCATCTCCTCCTCGTCCTTGCCCGAAAGCTCGGCGATAGCCTTGGAGCCCACGTTAGACGTCATGATGATGATCGTGTTCTTGAAGGACACTTGGCGACCCTGACCGTCGGTCAGACGGCCGTCGTCGAGCACCTGCAGCAGCACGTTAAAGACATCCGGATGGGCCTTCTCCATCTCGTCGAGCAAGATCACGGAGTAGGGGCGACGGCGTACGGCCTCGGTGAGCTGGCCGCCCTCGTCGTAGCCCACGTATCCCGGGGGCGCACCGATCAGACGCTGGACGCTGAACTTCTCCATGTACTCGGACATGTCGATACGCACGAGCGCGCGCTCGTCGTCGAACAGGCACTCGGCAAGCGCCTTGGCGAGCTCGGTCTTACCCACGCCGGTGGGGCCCAGGAAGAAGAAGCTGCCGATGGGCTTGTCCGGATCGGAGAGGCCCGCACGGCTGCGGCGCACAGCTGCGGCAACGGCGG